>NZ_JBQLIX010000028.1:0-71083 GCF_052156495.1 Pseudomonas sp. NCHU5216
CGGATGGCGGGGCCAAGCCTTTTTGCCTTCTTTTGTGGCGTTTGACAAAAGAAGGTCGCCGGGGGGCGAAACAGGAGACATCAGCTAAACGCCGATAAGCAGCTTGAACACCGAGACAATCGAAATCAAAACACAAACTTGCCAGTCCGGTATCAAAACCAACTTCCCCGCGATCCCGCGAAGAACCTTATTTTTCCACGAAAGCACGCTCGATCAGATAGTCCCCCGGCTCACGCATGCGCGGGGAGATCTTCAGGCCGAAGCTGTCGAGCACCTGGCTGGTCTCGTCGAGCATGCTCGGGCTGCCACAGATCATCGCGCGATCGTCCTGCGGGTTGATCGGCGGCAGGCCGATGTCGGCGAACAGCTTGCCACTGCGCATCAGGTCGGTCAGGCGGCCCTGATTCTCGAACGGCTCGCGGGTTACCGTCGGGTAATAGATCAGCTTTTCCTTCAGCGCATCGCCGAAGAACTCGTTGCGCGGCAGGTGCTCGGTGATGAACTCGCGGTAGGCCACTTCATTCACGTAGCGCACGCCATGCACCAGAATCACCTTCTCGAAACGCTCGTAGGTTTCCGGATCCTGGATCACGCTCATGAACGGCGCCAGGCCGGTGCCGGTGCTGAGCAGGTAGAGGTGCTTGCCGGGGTTGAGGTCATCGAGCACCAGGGTGCCGGTGGGCTTCTTGCTGATGATGATCTCGTCGCCTTCCTTGAGGTGCTGCAGCTGCGAAGTCAGCGGGCCATCGGGCACCTTGATGCTGAAGAACTCCAGGTGCTCTTCCCAGTTGGGGCTGGCGATGGAGTAGGCGCGCATCAGCGGGCGGCCGTTGTCCTGCTGCAGGCCGATCATCACGAACTGGCCATTCTCGAAGCGCAGGCCCGGGTCACGGGTGCACTTGAAGCTGAACAGGGTATCGTTCCAGTGGTGGACGCTGAGCACGCGCTCGACGTTCATATTGCTCATGATGATGTTTTCCTCGAGAAACACAGCGCCCAAAAGCGCGATTGCGCGGCATTCTATTCGCGGCAACAATATCTGTTAAGTGGATTATCAAGATATAGGTTATCGGTTATATCGATATGCGATTTACCCTCAGACAACTTCAGGTATTCGTCGCCGTGGCGCAGCATGAGAGCGTTTCCCGCGCCGCGCAATCGCTCGCATTGTCGCAGTCGGCCACCAGCACCTCGCTCACCGAGCTGGAGCGCCAGTCCGATTGCCAGTTGTTCGACCGCGCCGGCAAGCGCCTGGCGCTCAATGCCCTGGGCCATCAACTGCTGCCCCAGGCGGTGGCCCTGCTCGACCAGGCGCGCGAGATCGAACGCCTGCTCGGTGGCAAGAGCGGCTATGGCTCGCTCAACGTCGGCGCCACCCTGACCGTGGGCAACTATCTGGCCACCCTGCTGATCGGCAGTTTCATGCAGCATCACCCCGAATGCCGGGTGAAGCTGCAGGTGCACAACACCGCCCACGTGGTGCAGCAGGTGGCGCATTATGAACTGGATCTGGGATTGATCGAGGGCGACTGCCAGCACCCGGACATCGAGGTGCAGCCCTGGGTGGAAGACGAACTGGTGGTGTTCTGCGCGCCGCAGCATCCCCTGGCCCGACGTGGCAGCGCCAGCCTGGAAGAACTCACCCACGAAGCCTGGATCCTCCGTGAACAGGGTTCGGGCACCCGCCTGACCTTCGATCAGGCCATGCGCCATCACCCCAACCGCTTGAACATCCGCCTGGAGCTGGAGCACACCGAAGCGATCAAACGCGCCGTGGAATCCGGTCTGGGCATCGGCTGCATTTCCCGCCTGGCCCTGCGTGACGCCATCCGCCGGGGCAGCCTGGTGGCGGTGGAAACCCCGGCGCTGGATCTGCGCCGGCAGTTCTACTTCATCTGGCACAAACAGAAGTACCAGACCGCCGCCATGCGTGAGTTCCTCGAGCAGTGCCGTGCCCTTACGGCCGGCGTGAGTCGCAGCGATCAGATCGTGCTGCCGCCCATCGTCTGAACGAACTGGGCTCGGGCTCAGTGCGCCGGGATCGACTCCATCTGCTGCAACAGCAAGGCAGCCTGAGTCCGGGTACGCACCCCCAGCTTGCGGAAGATGGCGGTGACGTGGGCCTTGACCGTGGCCTCGGAAACGCTCAGCTCGTAGGCGATCTGCTTGTTCAGCAGGCCCTCACAGACCATGGTGAGCACGCGGAACTGTTGCGGCGTGAGGCTGGCCAGGCCGGCACTGGCGGCCTTGGTTTCCTCCGATACCGGCGTGCTCTCCTCGGCCAGCGGCGGCCACCAGGTATCGCCATCGAGCACCTGGCGCACGGCCTGCTGCAAGGTTTCCAGCGGGCTGGACTTGGGAATGAAGCCACTGGCGCCGAACTCGCGAGAGCGGTTGACCACCGAGGCCTCTTCCTGAGCGGAGATCATTACCACCGGGATTTGCGGGTACTGCCCGCGCAGCAGCACCAGGCCGGAAAAGCCATAGGCGCCGGGCATGTTCAGGTCGAGCAACACCAGATCCCAGTCGCCTTTCTCAGCCAGGCGGCCTTCCAGTTCGGCGATGCTGGCAGCTTCTACCAGACGTACATCGGGCCCCAGCCCCAGGGTCAGCGCCTGATGCAGGGCGCTGCGAAAAAGCGGGTGATCATCGGCAATCAGGATTTCATAAACGGCCATTGGCAGATCCTGTTGTTTTTATGAGCGGCGCCCTTTGGCGCCTCGACTCCCTTGTCCGCTCAGCGTAGCGCATCTGGCACGCCGCCTCCCCTCGCGGAGCCAGGGCGGCGCTCAGCATGCCGAGACGTGACGAGGTGGTCAAGCACGAGACTTTGCGGCAGGATGCTGCGCTTTGCACCGAGAACTGCCATGCCAAATCCCGCCCTGCGTGCCGATCTGCTGATGCTGTTGACCGCGATGATCTGGGGCAGCGCCTTCGTGGCCCAACGCCTGGGCATGGACAGCATCGGCCCCTTCCTCTATACCGGCTTGCGTTTCGCGCTCGCCAGCCTGGCCCTGCTGCCGGTGCTGATGCTGCTGCAACCGGGTAAACGGCAAGGTGCCGCGCTCGATCGCAGCACGCTGCTCGGTGGCATGATCATGGGCCTGGTACTGGCGCTGGGGATCAATCTGCAGCAGGTCGGCCTGCTGTTCACCAGCGTGACCAATTCCGGCTTCATCACCGGGCTCTATGTAATCGTGGTGCCGCTGCTCGGTCTGTTCATCGGTCAGCGCAGCAGCCTGGGCATCTGGCTGGGCGCCTGCCTGGCGGTGCTCGGCATGTTTCTGCTCAGCGTCGGTGAAGGCTTCAGCGTGGCGCCCGGCGATTGGCTGCAACTGGCCGGCGCTTTCGTCTGGGGCATCCATGTGCTGCTGGTGAGTTTTTTCGCCAGCCGTAACGACCCGCTGCGCCTGGCCTTGATCCAGTTCGTCACCTGCGCGCTGATCAGCCTGCTGCTGGCGGCGATCTTCGAGACGGCAACGCCAGACGGCATCCTCGCCGCCGCCCCGGCGGTGCTTTACGGCGGCCTGCTTGGCGTGGCGGTCGGGTTCACCCTGCAGGTGGTGGCGCAGCAGCACGCGATCGCCTCGCATGCGGCGATCATCCTGTCGCTGGAAGCGGTGTTCGCCGCCATCGCCGGCGCCCTGCTGCTGGGCGAAGTACTGGCCTTGCGCGGCTACCTGGGTTGCGCCTTGATGTTCGCCGGCATGCTGATCGCGCAGTTGTGGCCGAAACCGTCAGCGCTCAGCGGTACGCCTGCAGACGCTGGTGCAGCGCGTCGTTGAGATCCAGTGGCAGGCGCCGCTTGGCTGCCAGGTAGTGCTGGCTGAAAGCATCCAGATAATCGTCCAGTGCGGCACTGGCCTGGTCATCGCCGGCCAGTTCCAGACACAGCGCCGCCACCTCGGCAGTGCACAGGTGGTCGCCGCGCGTCGAGCGGCGCAGGCGATAGCGCGAGAGCTGCTCCGGCTTGAAGCTGAGCACCGGCAGCGCATCCAGATAGGGGCTCTTGCGAAACATCTTGCGCGCCTCGGTCCAGGTGGCATCCAGCAACACGAACAGAGGCCGTTTGCCGGGCGCCAGATTGACCTCCTCGACCACGCGTTCCTGGCCCGCATACTCGCCGGGAAACACCAGATAAGGCTGCCACTGTGGCTCGGCCAGCAGCGTCGGCAAGGCCGGATCCACCTCGGTACGCGCCCAGCCGAAGGCGTGGGTATCGGGCACCACGTCGGCGATCAGCCAGCCGGTATTGCTTGGTTTGAGCGCCTCGATATCGTGCATCACCAGGCACATGCCCGACTGCGCCGCAATCTGCGGGCGCCAGGCGCACAGGCAATAAGCTGGCTGGATGCGACAGGCCGGGCAGCGCTCGGCCCGCGAACCGCGGGCGATGAAGGGTTTCAGGCTGCGCGCCAGACGTTCGGCGCGCAGACGGGCGACAGCATGCTGAGGCGCAGGGGAAGAAGGTAAGGTCATGACGCGATGGGCCGGCAAAGGGGGCGCAAGTCTATCACCCCCTGCAGCCCGGCTTCAGAAGCTGTGATTCAGCGCCAGACCGACGAAGTGGATGCGCGTGCGGTATTCCCCCGTGTAATTACCGCCATTGCCAGTGCAGCGTTCACCGCTGTCCACGTACAGGCCGCCGCTGCCCGGTATCCAGCCGGCAGGCGAACAGCCGTCGCGGTAATCCATCTTGCCGCTGGAAAACTGCACGAAGCTGTAGGCCAGATCCACCGAGGTGTCGGGGGTGAACTTGTAGTTGGCACCAAAGGACAACCAATAGCGGTCGGCATCCGGGAATGCCGGATGGCGCAGCTCGGGGGAGTTGACTGGCGACTTGTCGTAGGCCACCCCGGTACGCAACAGCAGGTCATCGCTGTACTGGTAGTTCATGCCCAGGGAAATCTTGTAGGTGTCCTTCCAGTCCTGTTTGACCGCCAGATCCCCTTCGGTGACGCCGTTGAAGTAGGGATAACCTGCGACCTGATCGATCCCTATGCGCACCTCATCGAGCCGGGAGTGGCGAGTGAAGGTCAGGTCGGCCATCAACGCCACCTTGTCGTTGAGCTGATGGAAGGCGCTGAACGAGAGGGTTTCCGGGGTATCGATGGCGGTCTTGGCCTTGGAGTTCGGGTGCAGGCGGGTTGCGGCGAAGTCGCCGGGGTTGATCCAGTTGCTCGGATCCAGCACCTGGCCGAGTGCGTCCTCTGGCGGCAGCGTGATGATACCCAGGTCTATCCCGCCGCTCAGGTCGGTATCAGGCGAAGGTACACTTCCCGACACGTCAGCGAAGCTCCACTTGGTCTCGCCCTCCAGGGTATGGCGGATATGCGAGCGATAGGCTACGCCGAAGCGTGTCGACTCGGTCGGCTCCCACATGTAGCCGATATTCCAGCCATAACCCCAGTCGTCACCCTTGACCCGGAAATAGCCATCGCCTTGTACGTTGTCGGCAAAGTTCTTCGCCACACAATCAACGAAGGCATCTCCGCCCTGCCCGTCACAGGATGTGATCTCACTCGGTACCGTCAGCCCGCCATAGAGCAGCGGAATGGCCACCTGACCGAGTGGTGAAGCCGCCAGTTCGGTAAGATCCTGATTGGCCTTGACGAACTGCCCGGCCAACTGCCGCGAAGCTCCCTTCACATCGGCAGCGCCACGTTGAATGGATTTGATGTACTGCGCCGAGACACCAAAGCCGATGCTGTGGTGTTCGTTGAAGCGAAAGGAAATACTGGGGTTGAAGGTCACGGTTTCCAGGCTGGCGGACTGGATGCCGTAGCGCCCGGCCCAGTCTTCCTTGTAATTGAGCTTGGCGCCGTAGGGCGTAAAGATGCCCAGACCGATGGTCACGCGGTCGTTGATCTCATGCGAGAAATAGAAATTCGGCGCCCCGGCCGCATCCGGCAGGAAGTCACCGGCATCGCCCTGCACCGGATTGCCGAATACGTCACGACTGCCTTTGTCCTCGTACTCGCCATCGGGCAACACCAGGGTCAACCCGGAGGTCACCTGGGTGCCCTTGAGCCGGGCCAGGCCTGCCGGGTTGTAGAAAATGGTCGAAGGGTCGGCCGCTTCCGCACCGTTGGCATGGGCAGTGCCCTGAGCGGCCACGGACTGGGAACCGAAGTGATAACCGGAGGCCTGCACCTCTAGGCAGGGCAAAACCAGTAAACTGCCAGCCATCAGAGACGATGGCCAGCGCCGAGAGAAAGTTGTCATTATTATTCTCCTGCACTGCACGCTGTCTTGAACGCCGCTTGCACAGCGGCTAGTTCTTCGGACGGACGTACTATGAGGACGATCCCCAGCCTTTGGTCGTGACGACGACTGGCAGCCAAATGCCATTACGTCTCAATTCGTAACACCCATTTCTTCACGGGCAAATGGCCAGCAGGCGAACAACGACCACCTCGCCCTGTCCAATCCGCTGTCCTTGTTTTCAGGAGTCAACCCAGATGCTGCGTTACATTCTTCCCGCGCTCGCGCTCAGCCTGACGCTTCCGCTCGCTCAGGCGGCCTCACTCAAGGAAATGGAGTTGACGCGAACGCTGGAAAAGGTCGCCCAGGAAAGCAGCGTGGGCACGCCGCGGGCGATCAACGAAGACATTCTCGATCAGGGTTATACCGTCGATGGCCACACCCTGATCAACCACCTCAGCGTGCGCCCGGCGCATGCAGCGAAAATGCGCGGCAACCCCGACATCGTCAGGAGCCAGCTAGCGGCCAGCGTCTGCCGCAATCCGGGTTATCGCCAACTGCTGAGCGAGGGTGCGCAGTTGCGCTACCAGTTCAGCGAATACCGCAGCAATCGGCCGATCACCACCGAGGTATTCGAGCGCAGCGACTGCGGTCTGTAGGCTGGCCTCAGGCTGCGCCACGCAGGGTTGCGTGGCGCCGTTCCTCAGCCCTTGGCACGACGCTGCGCGTCACCGGCGCGCAGCTCGGCCAACAGCGCATCCATGTAGCGTGAACGACGCACGCCGCCCTCGAGGCGACGCAGGCATTCGTCTTCCAGGCTTAGCTGGTTCACCCGTGCCGCTTCCTGCAGCATCTGGTACAGCTCTTCATCCACTTCCACGATCAGCTTGGGCATACCTGCCCTCCTCTACCCGTCGCTACTCGATGCAAGCCGCCGGGTTGCGGCTTAGCAACACATCGTCCCGCAGCCTATTCATGTGCCGGGTTCGAACATCGTGTCCGATCTCGCCATCAGGCCCGTCATGTATCTGGATAGCGAGCTTCGCGGAAAGATCCCTATCCTGCAAGTAAATCAGACGCCTGACGCTCACCAGCTTGTGAAGACGAACGGCACGCCAGCCCATTGGCGCCAATGCCCTTGCAGGTAGCGAACCGGCCTGCATGTCGGGAGCGACCGGCAGGGTGCCAGGCAGAAACGGGATCGGCCTGTAAAGCGCGCTTACGAAAAGCTTGCCGCCAGGCTGCAACCTGGCTGTGACAAGCTGCTGCCCAAGCCATAATTCAGGGAAACGGCGCGGGCGCGCGCAGCTTGCCCCCACACCAGTCCAAGAAAAGGAGAATGTCCATGCCTTATGAACCGGACGATTACCTGTCGCGCCATGTGCAGACCAGCGAGGTCGACCTGCCGAGCAAGGTGGACGAACTGCTGGCGCTTGCCGCTCCGGGCAACAGCCCGAACCTGCCGCTTTACCGGGAAATGCTCAGCACCGTGATTCACATGGCTCAGGCCGATCGTAACCGCTGGGACGCCAAGATCATGCTGCAGACCCTGCGCGAGATGGAAAAGGCCTTTGCCGTGCTGGAACAGCTCAAACGCCGGCGCAAGGTCACGGTGTTCGGCTCGGCACGCACCCCGGCCGATCACCCGCTCTACCAGCAGGCCCGCACGCTGGGTACGCTGCTGGCGCAGCATGATCTGATGGTCATTACCGGCGCCGGTGGCGGCATCATGGCCGCCGCCCACGAAGGCGCGGGGCAGGACAACAGCCTGGGCTTCAACATCACCCTGCCCTTCGAGCAGACCGCCAATGCCACGATGCGCGGCAGTCACCATCTGCTGTCGTTCCATTTCTTCTTTCTGCGCAAGCTGTTCTTCGTCAAGGAAGCCGATGCCCTGGTGCTCTGCCCCGGCGGTTTCGGCACGCTGGACGAGGCACTGGAGGTGCTGACCCTGATCCAGACCGGCAAGAGCCCGCTGGTGCCCGTGATACTGCTCGACCAGCCGGGCGGCAGCTATTGGAAGGATGCCCTGGGCTTCATCCGCCGCCAGCTGGAAGACAACGGCTACATTCTGCCCACCGACCTGAACCTGCTGCACCTGGTCTACAGCCCCGAAGAGGCAGTGGATGAAATTGCCCGCTTCTACCGCAACTTCCACTCCAGCCGCTGGCTCAAGGATCGCTTCGTGATTCGCCTCAACCACCCGCTGAGCGAAGCAGCCCTGGAACGCTTGAACGGCGATTTCGCCAGGCTGTGCAAGAGCGGCGGTTTCAGCCAGCAGCAGCAGTGCGAGCAGGAGCGCGACGAGCCCGAACTACGCCACCTGACACGCCTGGCCTTCACCTTCAACGGCCGCGACTACGGCCGCTTACGGGCGCTGCTCGACCTGGTCAACGAGCCGCATAACTGGGTAAACACCTAGCCCGGATGCAATCCGGGCTAGGTGTTTACCTCCCCTCGGGGAAGAGGGTCTATCCGGCGACACTGAGCGCGGCCTGAACCACCCTCTCCCCAGCCCTCTCCCATAAATGGGAGAGGGAGCAGTTTTTCAACGGCCTGCTACAGCTTGTGGCTTGAAGCTTGTCGCGGCTCCTCTCAAGCGTTACCGGCCACCTTGAGCCTGGCGGCCTGGGTAAAGTCGAGCATGCGCTTGAGCGGCTTGATGGCCTTGGGGATCAACGCCGGGTCCACCTGAATCTCGCCCGTGCCTTCGCGCAGCCCGGTCAGCACGCGTTCCAGGGTATTCATCGCCATCCACGGGCAATGCGCGCAACTGCGGCATGCCGCGCCGTTACCGGCCGTCGGCGCCTCGATGAAGATCTTGTCCGGGCATAGCTGCTGCATCTTGTAGAAGATGCCGCGGTCAGTGGCGACGATGAAGGTGGAATTGGGCAGGGTCTGCGCCGCCTTGATCAACTGGCTGGTGGAGCCCACCGCATCGGCCAGTTCCACCACATTCTGCGGCGACTCCGGGTGCACCAGGATGGCGGCGTCCGGGTACAGCGCCTTCATGTCCATGAGCTGCTTGGACTTGAACTCCTCGTGAACGATGCAGGCCCCGTCCCACAGCAGCATGTCGGCGCCCGTCTCGCGCTGGATGTAATTGCCCAGATGCTTGTCCGGTGCCCAGATGAGGGTCTCGCCGTTGTCCATTAGGCTCTCGACGATCTCCAGGGCGCAACTGGAAGTCACCACCCAGTCGGCACGCGCCTTCACCGCCGCCGAGGTATTGGCGTAAACCACCACGGTGCGTTCCGGGTGCTGGTCGCAGAAAGCCGAGAATTCGTCCACCGGGCAGCCCAGATCCAGCGAGCAGGTCGCCTCCAGCGTCGGCATCAGCACGCGCTTTTCCGGGTTGAGAATCTTCGCCGTCTCGCCCATGAATCTGACCCCGGCCACCACCACGGTCTGCGCCGGGTGCTGGTTGCCGAAGCGGGCCATTTCCAGAGAGTCGGCAACGCAACCACCGGTTTCCTCGGCCAGGGCCTGGATCACCGGATCGCAGTAATAGTGCGCCACCAGCACCGCGTTCTGTTTCTTCAGTTCGGCGGCGATCTCGCGGCGATAGACAGCCTCCTCCTCGGCGGTCAGCGGCTTGGGCTGCTTGGCATCGAGATGGGCTTGAACGAGGAGACGTTCGGAAATCTGCGTCATTTCATCAGGCTCTGATTGTTGTCCGGCGCGCCGAGTATACCTTCCCGATACCCCCGGAAAGAACGAGCTGACCAGCGAATCAGAGGAAAGTCGGCTCACGCCAAGGCGCCAAGCGAGGTCGTAGGTGGTCGCCAGACGCCTTGCAGTGCCTCATTGCGTTGCATGCTTCAACTCGACGCTTCTTGGATCGAGTTCCAGCGCCCGATGATCTCGGGCCAACAAGCTGTAGGCCGTGGGCAGGATGAACAGGGTGAAGGCAGTGCCCACCAGCATTCCACACACGATCACCAGCCCCAGGCCTTGCCGGCTGTGAGCCCCGGCACCGCTGGCGAACAGCAGCGGGATGAGGCCCACCACCATCGCCGCAGTGGTCATCAGGATCGGCCGCAGGCGAATGCGTGCTGCACGCAGTATGGCGGCATGACGGTCGAGCCCTTCCCTGACCTGTATCTCGTTGGCGAAGACCACCATGAGAATGCCGTGCTTGCTGATCAGGCCGATCAGAGTGACCAGACCGATCTGGGTGTAGATGTTCAACGTCGCCAGGCCCAAGGCCAGGGGAATCAGCGCACCGCAGATGGATAACGGCACGGTGAACAGAATGATCAAGGGATCCACCAGGCTCTCGTACTGAGCGGCCAGCACCAGATAAATGACGATAACCGCAAGCGCGAAGGCGAACGCCAGGGTATTGCCTTCCTGTACGTACTGCCGTGAGTCGGCCTGCCAGTCCAGGGTGAAACCCACCGGCAAATCGGCGCTGGCTCGTTGCAGAAAGGCCACGCACTGTCCGAGGCTGACACCAGGCGCGGGAATGGCCTGCAGCGTTGCCGAGTTCTGCTGGTTGAACTGGGTCAACTTGTTGGGTTCGATCTTCTCTTCCACCTGCACCAGAGCCGACAGCGGCACCAGGCGCCCATCGCGGCTGCGCACGTATTGCTGCCCCAGGGCCTCGGCACTCATGCGCATTTCGCGGGTGCTCTGCGGGATGACGTCATAGGAGCGCCCCTGAAAGCCGAAGCGGTTGACGTAGTTCTCGCCGACCAGCACCGCCAGGGATTGGCCGATGTCGCTCATGCGCACACCAATGGCATTGGCCTTGTCACGATCGACACGCAGGCGCAGCACCGGATTGTTGTAATCCAGGTCGCTGTCCACCGCGGCGAACAGGCCACTGTCACGGGCCTTGCGCTTCAGCGTTTCCATGCTGTCATACAGCGTGCGGTAGTCCTGCGACGTGCGCAGCACCAGTTGCACCGGCATGCCCCCCGTGGAGCCGGGCAAGGGGGGCAGTTGGAAGACGAAGATGCTGGTGCCTTCCACATCGCCGACCCTCTGCTGGAGATCGGCCTGGATCGCCGAGGCGTCGCGCTCGCGTTCATCCCAGGCGGACAGGTTGATGCCACCGAAGCTGGTGGCCGGCCCGTCGGTGCCGTTGATGATCCAGCGGCTGGTGGTTTCCGGCAGTTCCTGGAACACCTCGTCGAGCTTGCGGGAAAACAGCTCGCTATAGGCCAGGTTGGCGTATTGCGGCGCCTTGATGGCGGCGAGAATGCTCGCCTGATCCTCCACGGGCGCCAGCTCACGCTGCGCCTGCTGGTAGAGCCAAGGCAGACTGCCCAGCACGATCGCGGCGACCGCCAGGGAAACCCCTCGATGCGCCAGCGAGCGCTGCAGCAGGTTGCCGTAGCGCTGCGCAAGTGCCTCGAAGAAGCGGTTCGCCCCCTGCGCCACGCGACTCTCCTGATCATGACGCAACAACATGGAGGCCATCACCGGCGAAAGCGTCAGGGCCACGATGCCGGAGATCAGCACGGCCCCCGCCAGGCTCAGGGCGAATTCCCGAAACAGCGCACCGGTCAGGCCACCCATGAAAGCGATCGGGGCGTATACCGCGGCCAGGGTCAGGGTCATGGCGATCACCGGCCCGGCCACCTCCCGTGCGCCGAGCAGGGCCGCGACCACCGCCGACTTGCCTTCGGCCATGTGTCGATGAGTGTTTTCCACCACGACGATGGCATCGTCCACCACCAGGCCGATGGCCAACACCATCGCCAGCAGGGTCAGCAAGTTGATGCTGAAGCCAAAGGCCAGCATCAACCCGGCAGCGCCGAGCATCGACAAGGGGATGGCCATGATCGGGATAAGCACGGTGCGAAACGAGCCAAGGCAGAAGTAGATGACCACCACGACGATCAACAGCGCCTCGATCAGGGTGTGCATGACCTCGTTGATGGAGGCCTGGATGAAGCGCGCGGTCTCGAATGCCAGCTCGACCTCGACGCCTGGCGGCAGCGTTTTGCGGATCTCCGGCAAGCGCTGCTTGATCCCTTCGACTATCACCAGCGGGTTGCCACGCGGCGCAGCGAATACGCCCAGGTGCACCGCCGGCCGAGCATCCATCAGCGCACTGGTTTCGCTGGCAGCCGCGCCCAGCTCGACGGTGCCTACGTCCTTGATCCGCACCAGGCCACGGGCGTCGCTGTGTATCACCATCTCCCGGAACTGCTCGACGCTGCTCAGATCGGTATCCACTTCGATAGCGGAAACCCGATACTGACCTTTGACCTTGCCTGGCGCGGCCTGGTAGTTCTCGGCGCGAATCGCCGCTGCCACCTCCTCGGCAGTGAGCCCGCGCGCAGCCAGGCGCGCCGGGTCGAGCCACAGACGCATGGCCATGCGCTGGCCACCGAAGGTTTCCACCTTGGCCACGCCATCGATCGAGGAGAACATCGGCTCCACCACGCGCGACAGGTAATCGGTCAACGCCGGGGTGGCCAGCTCCTGGCTCGAGAAGCCCACATAGGCGACAGCGGTGGAGTCACCACTGGAGCGCTCGATCACCGGGTCATAGGCTTCTTCCGGCAGGCGATAGCGCACCTGATTGACTCGAGCCATCACCTCGATGAGCGCCTGGGTCGAGTCCTGCCCCAGGCTCAGTCGCACGTCGATCGTGCTCTTGCCCTGAACCGAGGAAGAACTCAGGTAATCCACCCCTTCCACCGACGCCAGCGCCTGAGCAATCGGCTGGGTGACGAACCCTTGCATGAGTTCGGCCGGAGCACCTGGGTATTCGGTGGTGATCCTGATAGTGGCGTTTTCCAGCAAGGGGTACTGGCGAATAGGCAGGTGTTCCAGCGCCAGCACACCGAGCAACAGGACGAGGGCATTGACCACCAGCGACAGCACCGGCCGCTGGATGAACAGGTCGGTGAACTTCATGGCTGCACACTCTGCCCGGAAACCTCATCCAGGCTGTTGCGGGACAGCACTTGCAGGGGGGCATCGTCGCTCAGCTTGATTTGCCCGGACACCACCACCCGCTCGCCCGCCTGTAAGCCCTTGAGCACCTCCACCCGGCCGTTCCAGGCCTCACCAGTGCGTACCAGTACGCGCTTGGCCCGCAGCACACCCTCCTCCTCGCGGGCGACGAACGCCATGTCGCCGTAGGCAGTCGCTACCACAGCAGTTTGCGGAACGCTCAGGGTCTTGCCGTGGCTGGGGCGACGCACCCGGGCATCGGCGAACATCCCGGCGGCCAGATGGCTGTCGCCACCGTCCAGGCTGGCCTGGACGCGGATCATCCGCGCACCGTCGAGAATCGGGTCGATGGCATTGATGCGCGCCTCGAAGCGCTGATCCGGGCGTGCATGAAAACGCAGCTCGACGACCTGCCCCAGCTCAAGCTCGGTGCGCGCTTGTTCATCGAGGGAAAAATTGACCCGCAGGTGGCGATTGTCGCTGAGGTTGGCGATGGGATCGCCGGGGTTGAGGTATTGCCCCAGGTGCACCTGGCGCAGGCCCAGTTCGCCGCTGAAAGGCGCACGGATATTCTTCTGCGCGATCAGCGCATTGACCTGCTGCAGCTCGCCAAGGGCAGCGTCACGGTTGGCGCGGGCCTGGTCCAGTTGCTCGCGGGTGGCCGCACCACCGGGCGCCAGTTTGGCAATCCGTTGCAGACGCTGCTCGGCGTTGCGCAACACGGCTTGCAAGCGTCGCCTTTGCGCCCTCTCCGGCGCGTCATTGAGGCTGATCAACAGCTGCCCGGCCTCGACCCTCTGCCCGGAATCGAAATGCAAGGCCGCCACCCGACCCGGTACTTCCGCAGTCACCTGCACCTGACTGACGGCTTCCAGGGTGCCGATACTGTTGTAATAGCGCGGCATTTCCTGGCGTTCGACCTGGCCCAGGGCGACCTTCACCCCGGGCTGCAGGTTCGTCTCAGCCTCTTCGGCCTGCACCGGCCAGAGGCTCCAGGTCGCCAGCGAAGCCGCACCCAGCACGGCCGCTGCAAGAGCGAGCGAGGTCTTCATCCTGTAAGTCTCCCGCGTTTGAAGATGCGTTGATGGTGGTGTGCGCGACGAACGCTCCCGTCGTTGGCTCCTGCCCCAACCATTAACGGTTGGTGGACCACTGCACCATGAGCATGCCGGCGAAGATCAGCAGAACACCGCCAACACGGCCCAGATTGGCTTCCTTTACAGGCAGCCCCATCAGACCGAAGTGGTCGATCAGCAAGGAGGTGAGCATCTGCCCCGCGATCACGCAGACGATGAAACCGGTCGCGCCCAGGCGGGGTGTCAGCATCAGCGCCGAGGTGATGTAGATGACCCCGGCAACGCCGCCGAACCAGGCCCAAAGAGGGAGTGCGCCAGCCTGATTGAGCAAGGGTGCGGGCGCCCTCATGGCCAGAATGACCGGCAGCACCACGAGCAGGCTGACCAGCAGTGAAGCGACGGTTGCCCACAAGGGGTGGCCAAGTGCCCGTCCCAGCGCAGCGTTGCTGCCGGCCTGAAAGGGCACCAGAGCTCCAGCGACCAGGGCGGCCAGGGCCAGCGCTGTGCCAGCGAGAGAAAGCGGAGAAGACATGCGATCACTCCAGGGTCATGGGTTGTCCTGGGAAGAACTTTTACGTATTAATATCCTGAATGGAAATTCATATTTCTTTTAATGGATATTCTTCACATGAATAAACTTCGGCGCATCGATCTCAACCTTCTGGTCACCCTGCATGCCTTGTTGCTGGAGAAACACATCTCACGGGCGGCCTTGCGCCTGCACAAGAGCCAGCCGGCGGTCAGCCATTCGTTGGCTCATCTGCGCAAGCTGTTCGATGACCCCTTGCTGATCCGCCGTTCGGGCAAACTCGAGCTGACACCGCGCGCCAGCGAGTTGATGCAGCCGCTGGCCGACTCCCTGGATCAACTGGGCGCGCTGCTCGATCCGCCACAGTTCGACCCCACCCGTGCGCAGCGGGCATTTCGCCTGGCCATGTCGGATTACGGCGCACGGGTGCTGCTGCCAGGGTTGACCCGCTCGCTGCGCACCATCGCGCCGGGCATCGACCTCGTCGTCAACCAGGCCAGCCGGGAATCGATGCTGGCCGATGTGATCGATGGCGAAACGGATATGGCACTCGGCGTCTTCCCGGGGCAGAACTCGGACAAGTTGCGCATGCGCACACTGTTCGTCGAACGCTTCGCCTGCCTGGCCGACGCCTCGACCCTGCCGGAAAGCGGTGTACTCGATCTGGACGCCTGGCTGGCACGCCCGCACGTTCTGGTGGCCATGCGCTCGGGCGGTGACAACGAAATCGACCGCGCACTGGCACGGGAAGGATTGAACCGACGGATAGCCATGATCCTGCCGCACTGGGGCGTGGCCAACGAGCTGATCGCCGGCACCGATCTGATTCTTACCGTGGCCCGGCGCAGCCTAGAGTCGGTTGAAGTGGATCCGCGACTGCGGGTGTTCGAGCCACCGCTGGCGATCGAGCCTTTCGACTTCGACCTGATCTGGCATCAACGCCGTGAAGGCGATCCCGCGCATTCGTGGTTGCGACAAATGATCATGCGCGTGGCGAATGATGGCTGAGTTGAATATGGATACTGATTAAATAAATCCTTCATTTCCCATAAGCTCCGATCCTTGCTTTTTTTTGCCCGGGCGGGCCATCCATTACTGTTCTTTTATCGCAGTTCAGTGCTGTACCCTCCTCCTTGCTGCTATCGCGCGTCTTTATAAAACAGTGAAACAGTCGATGAGCTTGCGCATTACAACCAACGCTTGATTCGCCGCAAGAATATTCATGATGCAGCAAAAGAATTGGAACCCCCCAAAGAACTCCCCTATATCTATTCGTGTCGCGAATGATTTCGCTTCAATTAACTGCCTGCCAGGGTGTGAACTGACAATTACTTTGCCATTACACCTTGGTGCACCCTTACATTGAATGTTTGCGCCCTGCTCTGTCAGTGCAGAACAAAGGCTCACTACTTCAATGCCATGACAAGAGATACTTGAGATGAAAAAGAAATCGACCTACGACTCGATCGGCGGACTCTTCGAGAACTTTACCGACACCGCTGCTCAACGTGCGGTTGAAGTACGCACGCTGATGCACATGGCAGGGGACGTGAAAGGCCAGAGCGTTCTGGATCTGGCCTGCGGCTATGGTTTCTTCGGCCGTGAACTGCTCAGGAAAGGCGCGAGCCGCGTGGTCGGCGTGGATATTTCGGAAAAAATGATCGACCTGGCTCGAGAAGAGTCGCGCAAGAACGGCGACACCATCGAATTTCATGTACGCAACGTCTGCAACATGGAGTCGTTTGGCAAGTTCGACATGGTCATGGCGGCCTGGTTGTTCAATTACGCCGAATCGCTGGATGACATGAAAAAGATGTTCAAGGCCGTGGCCAACAACCTGAAACCTTCAGGACGTCTGGTCGCCTATACGGTCGAACCGGACTTCCAACTGGCCAAGGGAAACTTCACCACTTACGGAGTCAATGTACTCACCGAGGAGCCATGGGCGGAAGGTTTCCGTCATCAGGCCGAGTTCGTCACCACCCCACCCAGTCCCTTCACCTTCTTCCGCTGGAGCCGCGAAGACTATGAAGCGGCCATGGCCGAAGCCGGACTTCGCGAAGTGCATTGGCAAAAGCCCATGCTCCTGGACAGCGATATCAAACGTTATACCCCGGGTTTCTGGGACACCTTCCAGGAAAACTGCCTACAGACCGGCTTGACCTGCCGACTTTAAGCCATAGTCGTTGCCTGATATTCATTTATATAGAGAGCGATAAGATGGCAATGGAAAAGCATTTCCACTCACCTCCTTTCCTGGCGAAGGCTTCACCGGAATTGAGCGACCGGGCCTTGCTGGGACTTCCCGAGTCCTACACCGCCACACGTGAACTGCATCTGCCTGAGGATCAATTGCGTGCCCTGGCCCAGCTCGACAGGCTGCGCCTGGTGGCACTGCTGGAAAGCCAAGACGAGCCACTGGCTCGGCGCTATCAGGCCGGGCGTCTACTCGCCCTGTACGGTGACCCGCGCCTGGATCCCCTCACCCCGCAAATGCTCGACGTGCCTGGCGGAGAGGTTTGCATCGGCCTGGACACGGCCGAGCTGGACGCTGTCATGGATAGGCTGGCGGATCTCAATCTCGACCGCCAATGGATCGTCAAGGAAACACCGCGCCACCGCGTGCGCCTCGCCCCCTACCGGATCGCCCGCTACCCGGTGACCAACCAGGAATATCGAACCTTTCTGCAACAAGGCGGCGAGCAGCGCCTGCCGGACAACTGGTTCCTCGGCTGCTATCCCGCCGAGCAGGCCAATCACCCGGTCAGCGGCATAAGTGCGGAGGATGCCGATTGCTATGCCGCCTGGCTGGCAGAGACGACCGGCCGGCGCTTCCGTCTGCCCAGCGAAGCCGAGTGGGAGTATGCCGCCGCCGGGCCGCAGAACCTCGAATTCCCCTGGGGGCAGCAGTTCCTGGCAGACCACGCCAATACCGCCGAGGCCGGCCTGTTGCATACCACCCCCGTGGGCCTGTTCGCCTGTGGCGCCTCACCCTTCGGCTGCCTGGACATGGCCGGCAATGTCGAGGAGTACGTCGCCGACGATTACCGCCCCTACCCCGGCGGGGAGCAGGTGAACGACGACCTGATCGCCGCCGTGGGGAATCACCGGGTCGCCCGCGGCGGCAGCTTTTCCCGTTTCCGTGATCTGGCGCGCGCCACGCGACGCCATGGAAAGTTTCCCAGACCGATCTACGTGATGGGCTTTCGCCTGGCCGAGAGCCTCTGAGCCTGGCAGCCAGCACATCCGTTACCTGTTTCCAGAGAGATTCGCTATGTGTGCATACCGTATAAGAAATTGCGTCGAGATCCCGATTCTGCCCAATGGCCATGTAGGAAAGTTCTTTTCCTTCGATGGGCTTGAATCCCCCGAAGAACATGTCGCCATCGTCATGGGCTCCCTGGAGCAGGAGTCACCGCTGGTCAGGGTGCACTCCGAATGCCTGACGGGCGATATTTTCGGCTCCCATCGCTGCGACTGCGGCGCCCAGTTGAACGAAGCCCTGAAGCGCATGAGCGAAGAAGGCGGCGTGCTGCTCTATCTACGCCAGGAAGGCCGGGGCATCGGGCTGTACGCCAAGCTGGCCGCCTACCGCCTGCAGGACGGCGGGCTGGATACCTTCGAGGCCAATCGCCAACTGAGCCTCCCCGATGACGGCCGCGATTTCACCGTCGCGGCGCAGATGCTCGCGGCGCTGGGTGTCAAACGCTGCCGCCTGATGACCAACAACCCGGAAAAGGTCGAGGCCCTGCACGCGTTCGGCCTGCAGGTCGACGAGGTGATTCCCACGGGCATCTTCGTGACCGAACACAACCGTAACTACCTGCTGGCCAAGGCCCAGAAGAAGAATCACGCCATCAAGCTCGATCTGCCGGCTTGACATACAAGGAGTTCTGCGATGAAACATTTTGCCCCCATCAGCGGCATCGCCAGTTTTCAGGAGCGCTACGTCGCCACTGCCGGTTACGACAACCAGGTCATCCTGTGGGACGCGCGAACCAAGCAAGCCATCCACCGGGTCTTCCATGACCACCTGGCCAACCAGTGCGCCTTCAGCCCGGACGGCAAACTGCTGGTCAGCGCCAGCAGCGACTACAGCGCGCGCATCTGGGAAGTCCCGAGCATGCGCTTGAAAGCGGCGCTCATCGGCCATGAGGACGATGTCGAAATGGCCGTCTTCAACCCAGCCGGCGATACCGTCTCCACCTGTTCACGGGATCACACGATCCGTCTGTTCGATGTCGCCAGTGGCCAATGCCGTCATGTGCTGCGCGGCCACCAGGCCGATGTCATTTCGGTGAGCTGGGCGGCCGACGGTGCCAGCCTGGTTTCCAGCAGCGACGACGGCACCATTCGCCGCTGGGACGTCCAACGCGGCGTGCAGCTCGAGAGCATCGACCTGGGCGGCGTGGAAACCGACACCATCGCCCTGGCCAGCGACGGCACCATCTTCGCCGGTGACGATGAAGGACGCCTGACCATCATCGACAAGAGCGGCCAGCGTCGTCATCAGGCCCATGCCGCCGGGGTCAAGCGAGTCGTCTGGGACGATCGTAAACGCTGGTTGATCAGCCTCAGCTACGATCGCTCGGTGGTGCTCTGGCACGCACTCGGCAACGGTGAGCTGAGGAAACTCGCCGAAAGCTCTCTGCCCAATCTCATCTGGCCACGTAGCTGCACCTTCCTCGGCGAACGGCATATCGCCTTCGTTACCTTCGGTTCGTCCTACGCCGTGTGGAACCACGTCACCAACGAATGGGATCTCGATGGCATCGAGCAGGCCATCAGCCTGAATGCCGTCGCCGTGCATCAAGGCAATACCTACGCCATCGGGGATGCCGGTCTGTTGCTGGTCAATGGCAAGCCAAGCACCCTGATCGGCAGCCTGTGCAATTTCCTGCTGCCCTTTGGCGACGCCATTCTGACCGGCGGCCAGATGGGTCAGGTGTTCGATGCGGTGAGCGGCAAGCTGATCTACCAGCATCGCTCGCCACTCAATTGCGGCACGGCATTCCAGCGCGACGGTCGAGCACACGCGGCAATCGGCACCTATACCGGCGAGGCCCTGGTGTTTGCCCTGGATGACCAGGGCGAAGCGGCCTATCAGGGCGAGATCCTGATGCACGACAACGCCATCAAGGGCATATCCGCCGACGAGGAGTACCTGTTCAGCGTTTGCGCCAATACCGCCGCCGCCTTCCATCGGATTTCCGACTTCACCGAACATGCCTACAACGAGCTTGCCCATGAACGCATCTCCAACGCCTGCACCACCATCGAGGGTGGCTTCGCCAGCGTGGGGCGCGACCTCAAGCTGCGCCTGTGGCGTGCCGGCAAGAGCGAGGTGTTCAAGACCCCGCACCTGCACTCGGTCAAATGCATCGCCGCTTCACCGGATCGCAAGCTGATCGCCACCGGCAGCTATGGCGGCACGGTGGCGTTGTTCGACCTGGAAACGCAGCGCTGGATCACTCAGCGTAAACCGACCACCAGTGGCATCTCCTGCATCACCTACTCGCCGGAAACGGAGGCCTTCATCGCCAGTTCCTACGATGGACATCTGTACCCCATCGAGGCTCGAGCCTGAAACGCCACCCGCCTGCGAGGTGCTTGCACCTCGCAGGCACCACGCGCCCTGCGCCGCCCCGGCAGCGCAGGCATGGATCATTGCAATGAATTTCACCGAAACAGATCGACGCTGCATGTCCCGTGCTCTGGAGCTCGCCAGCCGAGGACGTTACAGCACCCATCCCAACCCTCGCGTGGGCTGTGTCCTTGAGCACCAGGGGCGGATCATCGGCGAAGGTTGGCACCAGCGGGCAGGTGGCCCCCATGCCGAAGTCTTCGCCTTGCGACAGGCCGGTGTTGCAGCGCAAGGCGCTACCGCCTATGTCACGCTCGAACCGTGCGCCCATTATGGGCGCACCCCGCCTTGCAGCCTGGCCTTGATCGAGGCCGGCATCCGTCGCGTCGTGGTGGCTTGCCAGGATCCCTTCCATCAGGTCGATGGCAATGGCCTGCGCCTGCTACGCGAGGCGGGTATCAAGGTAGAGGTGGGTTTGCTGCGTGAAGAGGCGGAAGAGCTCAACCTGGGCTTTCTTTCCAACGCTCGGCGCGGTCGGCCCTGGGTGCGCCTGAAATATGGCATGAGCCTGGATGGACGCACGGCCCTGGCCAATGGCGAATCCAAGTGGATCACCAGCGAGGCCTCCCGCCATGACGTGCAGCTATGGCGACAAGCCAGCTCGGCCATTCTGACCAGCAGCGCAACCGTACTGGCGGACGACCCGCAACTGACCGTACGCATCCCTTTCGATCAGCCGCTACCGCCGGTAAAACGAATCGTGCTGGATCGCTGGTCACGCGTCCCGGCGCAGGCCAGGGTCTTCGACACCCAGGCCCCGACCCTGGTCGCCCATCGTTACGACACCCCTCCCGCCACGGATCTGGCTGATCACGTCGAGCGCTTGCCGCTGCTGGCCAGGGATGACGAAAAGATGCTCTGGGAGTTGATGGAGGTGCTTGGCAACCGCTCCATCCACGATCTGTTCGTCGAAGCGGGGGCTCGCCTGGGCGGAGCGTTGGTCAGGGCCGGCCTGGTCGACGAGCTGCTGCTCTACGTGGCGCCACGCCTGCTGGGAGCCAATGCCCGGCCCTTGGTCGAAGGCCTGTCACCGGACTCCCTGGCACTGGCCCCTGGCTTCGAGCTGTACGAATGCACGCAGCTCGGCGAAGACGTGAGGTTGCGTTTGCGTGCCAAGGCACAGGGCATCGAACAACACAGAGCACAGGCCTGGGTGGCCGCCGATGAGATCGGCTCGCTCAGGCAGGCAAGGTGATTGATAGGTGCAGAAACGAAAAAGTCCGCCGGCAAGGGCGGACTTCTTGTGTCGGGGCTAACCAGCGAGAAAACTGGAATTCCCTGAAAAGGATGGTGGGTCGTGTAGGATTCGAACCTACGACCAATTGGTTAAAAGCCAACTGCTCTACCAACTGAGCTAACGACCCAACGCGAGGCGCATGATACTGATTTAATTCAGGAAATCAACACTTCGCGAAAACTTTTTCAGCAATAGCGGGTGGCATCGGGTACGCCGGCAGCGGCGAAACCGGCGGCGCGCAGGCGACAACTGTCGCACTTGCCACAGGCGCGGCCATCCTCGTCGGCCTGGTAGCAGGAGACGGTCAGCGCATAATCCACCCCCAGGCGCATGCCGGCCTGGATGATCTCGCCCTTGCTCATCTGCTGCAGCGGTGCGCGGATAGTGAAGCCCTGCCCCTCCACGCCAGCCTTGGTAGCGAGGTTGGCCATGCGCTGGAAAGCCTCGACGAACTCCGGGCGGCAATCGGGATAACCCGAGTAATCCACCGCGTTGACGCCGATAAAGATATCGCGCGCTCCGAGCACTTCCGCCCAGCCCAAGGCCAGAGCCAGGAACACCGTGTTACGGGCCGGCACGTAGGTAACCGGGATGCCCTCGCCTGGGGTCTCGGGCACCGCGATACTGGCATCGGTCAACGCGGAGCCGCCGATGCCGTTGAGGTTCAGGCCGATCACCTTGTGCTCGGCCACGCCCAATTGCCGTGCCACGCGCTCGGCGGCTTGCAATTCGGCGCGATGGCGCTGGCCATAATCGAAGCTCATGCTGTAGCAGGTGTAACCCTCGGCCTTGGCCATGGCCACCACCGTGGCCGAATCCAGGCCACCGGAGAGGAGGATGACCGCTTTCTTGTCGTTCATGTTCAGTGTCCCGGCTCGTCGTTCCAGAGAATCTTGTGCAGTTGCAGTTGCAGGCGTACCGGCAGGTTGTCCGCCACTATCCAGTCGGCCAGCGCGCGGGCATCGACCTGCTTGTGGCTGGGCGAGAACAGCACCTCACCGGCGCGTGCGACCAGGTCATGCTCGATCAACTTGGAAACCGCCCAGTCGTAATCCTCGCGCGAGCAGATGACGAACTTGACCTGGTCGTTGGCGGTCAACCACTGGATGTTCTCGTAACGGTTGCGCTGCATCTCGGCCGAGCCTGGTGTCTTCAGATCGAGCACCTTGCTCACCCGTGGGTCGACCCTGGAGACATCGAGCGCGCCGCTGGTTTCCAGCGACACCTCATAACCGGCCTCGCACAAGCGAGCGAGCAAGGGGATGCAATTGGGCTGGGCCAATGGCTCGCCGCCCGTGACGCAGACGTAACGCGGCCGGTAGGCGGCCACTTGTTCGAGGATGCTATCGAGCGTGACGATCTCGCCGCCACTGAAGGCATAGGCGGTGTCACAGTACTGACAGCGCAGGGGACAGCCGGTCAGGCGCACGAATACCGTCGGCAAGCCGGCGGTACGCGTCTCCCCCTGCAACGAGTAGAAAATCTCGGTGATGCGCAGGGTTTCTTGCATGGTAGCCACGGGCGTGATGACGAAACAGGCCATCCGCCTCCGTTGCGTGGAAGGAAAGGAGCGTCGGCGCGGGCCAATACTCGATGAAGCCGAGCGACAAGGACATCAGCCGAGCTGAAACCCTGTCACGCAAACAGCGCGGCATTCTAATGGAAGTCGCCAAAGCACGGACAAAAAATCATCGGAGTGTTTTTAACGGGTTCTTCGCGGAATCTCGGGAAAATCAGTATTGATACCGGACTGGCAAGTTTGTGTGATCTTGTTGGCTTGCATTGGTGTTCTGGACGCCGCTTCAGTGTGTTGGGATATTCCGGGTTTCGCCCCCTCGGGCGACTCACTTTTCTTTGAAATGCGCAAAGAAAAGTAAGCAAAAGAAACGCACCCCCGCCATCCGGGTCTCGCTGCGCTCGACTTCCCTCACTCCGGCATCGCTCCGGGGTCGGCGTACATGGGCCATCCCTGGCCCATTACGCCTCTCGCGGCATCCATGCCGCTCGCCCCCTGCGCAATGCCTACGTTCGGCCTCCTGAAGGGGGCATTCGCGCGCCTGAACGGACAGGTATGCCAGGTTAGTCCTGCATGCTCTGGTAGCTGTGGAGTCGTGATGTAGCCGTCGAATTAAACCAATAGTTTCATTCGCGCAGTTTCATGCGCGTGGGCAGCCTGCCGGCCTGCAGCCGGCATCTCGGTCAGCCCTACGGCTGACCTCATGTTCAAGCACGCAGAGTCCCAAAGAGTTACCGGAGGTTCAGGCGCGTGCAGAGCCCGCCCAGGAGGGCGAACGGAATCGTCGTGGAAGAGGTTGAGCGACATGGATGTCGCGAAAGCCGCGATGGGCCAAGGATGGCCCACCGCGGCGGGCCTCTGGAACGGCGATGGAGTGAGCGAACCCTCGCGTAGCGAGGGCCGGATGACCGGGCGGAGGGTTTTGGTTACTTTTGCCCGCAAAAGTGACTCGCCCGGGAGGGCGAAACGAGAGATATCAGCAGACGCCGATAAGCAGCTTGAATACTTAAAACCACCGAGCACTCACACAAACTTACCAGTCCGGTGTCAACCAGGCATTCCCCCTGAAAATGCGATGAACCTTTTAACGTTGCTGTGTGACGGCCGCCAGATGCCAGGCCACAAGAAAAACCCGCGATAGGCGCGGGTTCTTGGCACGCGTTCAGGCTTACAGGCGTTGCAGGTCGCGTTGCGCCAACTGCGCAGCCGAACTACCCGGATATTGGGCGATGACCTGCTGAAGAATGCCACGGGCCTTGTCGTTGTGGCCCAGACGCCGCTCGACATCGGCCAGCTTGAACAGCGAATCCGGCACCTTGGCATGGTTCGGATAAGCCTGGCTGACCTTGGCGAAGGCCTGACCTGCGGCCTGCAGATCCCCCTTGGCCAGGTTCACTTCACCCAGCCAGTATTGCGCGTTACCGGCGTACTGGCTGTTGGGGTAGCGATTGAGGAAGGCGGTGAACGCCTGCGACGCCTTGTCGAAATCCTTGGCCTTTATCAGGTCGAAGGCAGCGTCGTAGTAGAGTTTTTCCTTGGCCGGATCGGCCGGCTCGGCGCTGGCCTGCTGCTGGGCAGCGGGCGGCGTCGGCGCGCCATTGGCATTGACCGCGCCAGTGGCAGATGAATTCTGTGCGGGAGCACCGGCAGCAGCGCCGGCGGAGATGCGTTGATCCAGATCCTGGTAACGCTCCAGGCCTTCCTGCTTGAGGCGCTGGATTTCATTCTGCTGCTCTTCGACCATGCCACGCAGTTGCGCCAGTTCCTGTTGCAACTGTTGAAGCTGATTGAACAGCATGCCCTGCGCCGAGACGGGCGCTTGCGCGCCCGCCCCGGCGGAGGCGCCAGCCGTACCATAACCCGCCGGTGGATAGCTGCTGCCTTGCATGGAGCTGCTTTCCAGTACGGGAACCTCAGCCATTGCCGCAAGCGGCAAGGCCAGTGCCAGAAGGGTCAGAGTACGGCGGCAATTGAGCATGGCAAATTACTTGCGCAGCTCTACGCGACGGTTCTGAGCCCAGGACTGCTCGTCGTGGCCAGTGGCGACCGGACGCTCTTCGCCGTAGGACACCAGTTCCAGCTGAGCCGGGGAAACGCCCTGCAGAACCAGGTAGCGTTGAACGGCCTTGGCACGACGCTCGCCCAGAGCCATGTTGTACTCGCGGGTGCCGCGCTCGTCGGTGTGACCTTCCAGGACGACACGGTTACCGTTGGCTTTCAGATCCTTGGCGTGTACGTCCAGAGCGCGCATGGCTTCAGGCTTCAGGTCGGAGCTGTCGAACTCGAAGTAGAAAGTGGTGATAGCGCGCAGAGCGGCTTCTTCGCTCAGGCTGCTGTCCATGCCAGCGTTGGCGTTGGCATCGTAGCCAGCGTTCGGGTCGACCGCGCCTTCGCCAGAAGCGTCACCGCCTTTGGAGGAGCAACCTACGGCAACGGCGAGAGCCAGGGACAGTGCAGCGAACTTACCGAATTTCAGCATTTCCATCATGTAACTCCTAAAGAACCCCAGTGTGTTAAGCAATTAAGGTAAAGCACCGCAATCAGTTCAGGTAAGGGGACCAAGAAGGCTCTCGAACTTCGCCTTGAGCGGTAGGAAGAGGGAGCCTCACGCGTCCATTGGTGGACGCCAACATCAAGACTCCCCGGCCCTGCTGGCGGGTGGCGTAGATTAGCATGGTGCCATTGGGCGCAACAGTGGGCGACTCATCCAAACTTGTGTCGGAAAGAATGCGCAGGCGGTTGGTTTCCAGATCCTGAGCGGCCACCTTGAACACGGTGAAACCCTCCTGACGATGGATCATCACCAGCAACTTTTCATCCGCCGAAAGTTTCGGGTTGGCGTTGTAGTTGCCGACGAAGGTCACACGTTCCACCGCACCTGAATTGACATTGGTTTTGTAGATCTGCGGCTTGCCAGCCCGATCCGAGGTGAAGTACAGGGTCTGACCGTCCTTGCCCCAGAAAGGTTCGGTGTCGATGGCATAGTGGTTGGTCACCCGGCGCATCTGCCGGCTGGCCAGATCCATCACGTAGATTTCCGGGTTGCCGTCCTTGGACAGCACGAACGCCAGGCGCGAACCATCCGGCGACCAGGCCGGCGCGCCGTTGAGGCCCTCGAAGTTGGTGATCTGCTCACGGCGGCCGGTGTCGATGTGCTGCACGAAGATACGCGGACGACGTTGCTCGAAGGAGACGTAGGCGATACGACGGCCATCCGGTGCGAACGACGGCGACAGGATCGGCTCGCGCGACTGCAGCAGGGTCACCGCACGCGCACCGTCGTAGTCGGAGCGTTGCAGGGTGTAGCGAGTGTTGTTGGCACCGAAGCGCTCGGCGGTGACGTAGAGCAGTTTGGTGGAGAACGCCCCCTTGACCCCGGTGAGCTTCTCGAACGCCTGGTTGGCGATGTGGTGGGCCATGTCACGCAACTGATCGGTGCCGCCACCGACGTTGCCGGTCAGCACCTGCTGCTCGGTGGCGACGTTGAACAGGGCGTACTGCACCTGCAGGCGGCCGCCATTGGGCACGATGTTGCCGACCAGCACGTACTGCGCGCCGAGGGCTTTCCAGTCACGGTAGATGACTTCGCTGGCCTGGGTCGGCAGGCTGATCATGTTCTGCCGCGGGATCGGCTCGAAGTAGCCGGAGTTGCGCAGGTCGTTGCCGACGATCTCGGCCATGTCATCGGGCAGCACGCTGCCGCTTTGCCAGCCGAAGGGCACCACGGCGATGGGCGTGGCGCGGTCGGCACCTTGGGAGATCACCAGCGGATCGGCCGCCTGGACGCTGCCGACCAGCATGACCAGCCCCAACAGGGCGATACGAATCAGGTTGTTCACAGAGCTCAATCCTCCGGTTTGAAAATGACGCGACGCTGCCGGTAAAGGCTGTCGAAAGTGGCGCGATCCAGTTGCTGCATCTCGGGAATACGTCCCACGTTGCGTACCGCAGCCACGGCTGAGCTGTCGAATGTCGCATCGCCGCTGGAGCGCGACACGCTGGCATTGGTGATGGTGCCATCGGGCAACATCTGAATCAGCAGCTCGACGCTCATGCCACGGCGTGCCGACATCGGGCGCTGCCAGTTCTGGGTGATCAGGTTGATGATCAGATCATCGAGGTTACCTGCCACCTGATCGCCGTGGGTATCAGCCAGCGCCTGCTGGTTCTGTACGTTGTCCGAGAGCAGATCGGCCAGAGCCGCTGCCTTCTGATCCTCGGCTGCCTTGCGCTTGGCCGCTTCGGCTTTCTTCTTGGCCTCCTCGGCCGCCTTTTTCTTCGCCGCTTCGGCAGCGGCCTTTTTCTTGGCCTCTTCCGCCGCTTTCTTCTTCGCTTCCTCGGCTGCCTTTTTCTTGGCCTCCTCGGCGGCTTTCTTCTTCGCCTCTTCCTCGGCGCGCTTCTTGGCAATATCGGCCTGGCGTTTCTGCTCAGCGGCCTTCTCGGCCTCGGCTTTCTTCGCCGCTTCGGCCTTGGCCGCCTCAGCTTTGGCCTGCTCGGCCTTTCGAGCCTCCTCGGCCTGCTTTTGTTCCTCGGCCTTCTTGGCCGCTGCCACCTTCTGTTCCTCGGCTTTCTTCTGTTCCAGACGCTCGCTCTCGAACTGCGGCGCGGAGGTCTTCTTTGCCTCGCCAGCGATTTTCTGCGTGGTCTGGGTGGTGGCCTGGCTCTGCGACTTGAGCTGATAAAGCGTGGCCTGCACCACCGGACGCGCCGGCGGCAGCTCAGGCGAGAAGGCGAAGCTGACGAACAGCATGGCGAACATCAGGACGTGCAAGCCCACGGCCCAGACAATGGGCCAGAAGTAGCTTTCCGATTGCGGACGCTCGGGCTGCTGCATCAGGGGGCCTCGGTGATCAAGCCGACGTTGCCCACGTCGGCCTGCTGCAGACCGCCCATGGCCGCCATCACGGTGCCGTAATCCACGGATTTGTCGCCGCGCACGAAGACCTGCACCTTCTTACCCTGGCGGCGGTTCTCATTGATGATCGCCGAGACGGCCTGGGTCATCTGCGCCAGCGTGGAGGCACGCTCCTGCTCGGTGTCGATGTCCACTTCGCTGCCCATGTTCCAGTAATAGGTCTTGTCGGCCTTGATGGAGATGGTCAGCACCTGGGCGTCGTTATCCTGCGGCAGCACTTCACTGCTGACCTTGGGCAGCTCGACCTTGACGCCCTGGTTGAGCATCGGCGCGGTGACCATGAAGATGACCAGCAGCACCAGCATCACATCGATGTAGGGCACCACGTTCATCTCGGCGACCGGTTTGCGTCTGTTGCGAATTCTCGCCATGGTTAAAACCTGTCCTCTTCGCTCGCCTTAGTCTTCCGAGGTGTGCACCTTGCGGTGCAGGATGGCCTGGAACTCGTCGGCGAAGGTGTAGTAACGGCCGATCAGCATTTCACCGCGTGCGGAGAAGCGGTTGTAGGCAATGACAGCCGGAATGGCCGCGAACAGGCCGATGGCGGTGGCGATCAGCGCCTCGGCGATGCCCGGCGCGACGGTGGCCAGGGTGGCCTGCTGCACCTGCGCCAAGCCACGGAAGGAGTTCATGATGCCCCACACGGTACCGAACAGGCCGATGTAAGGGCTGGTGGAACCCACGGTGGCCAAAAACGGCAGTGCGGTTTCCAGCTTCTCTTCTTCACGGGAGATGGCCACACGCATGGCACGGGCGACGCCGTCCATCACCGCATCGGGGTCGACGCCCGGCTGCTGACGCAGGCGGGAGAACTCCTTGAAGCCGGCGCGGAAGATCTGCTCCAGCCCCGAGTCCGGATCCGGGTTGCTACCGGCCTGGCGGTACAGCTTGGACAGGTCGATACCGGACCAGAAACGATCCTCGAAGTTGTCCAGCGCGCGTTTGGCCGCACGTATGGCGTTGCTGCGCTGAAAGATCATCACCCAGGAAATGATCGATGCACTCACCAGGGTGAGCATCACCAGCTGCACCACAAAGCTGGCGTTGCTGATCAGACTCCACATCGACATATGGTCAACGGCGTTGGCTTCCACGCTTACTCTCCTGCTGCAATTTGACCGGGCACCTGGGAACCGGCGAACGCTTGGCGCATCGGTTCGGGTATGGCCCGGGGCTTCAAGTTGTCGGTGCGCACACAGGCCACCAGGAACTGCCCTTCGCAGAGCAGCACATCATCCGCAGCTCGCCTGACCTGTTGACGAAAACGCAGGCTGGCACGGTTCAATTCGATCACATCGGCGCTGATCAACAGCTCGTCGTCCAGGCGGGCCGGCGCGTGGTAGCGCGCTTCGGCCGAATGCACGACGAACAACAGGCCCTCACCGGCCAGCGTCGACTGGGCATAACCCAGCTCACGCAGGCGCTCGGTGCGAGCCCGTTCCATGAATTTGAGGTAATTGACGTAGTAGACGATGCCACCGGCGTCGGTGTCCTCGTAGTAGACACGACAACGATGACGAAACGGCTGGACTCCGTTTTGTGCGGGCATACTCTAGTCCCGCCCCCGAGACTTGCCAATCCGGGTCGGTAACAATTTTTTCGTCATGGCTCACCTGTGGAGAAAAGGTCAGGCGCCGGCGACTCACCCAGGCGCTTGGGAATGTTCAAACCGAAGTGCAGATAGGCATGGCGGGTGACCACCCGGCCGCGCGGGGTGCGCATCATGTAGCCCTGCTGGATCAGGTAGGGCTCCAGCACGTCCTCGATGGTATGGCGCTCTTCGCCAATGGCCGCGGCCAGGCTATCGAGGCCCACCGGGCCACCGTCGAACTTCTCGATCATGGCCAGCAGCAGGCGGCGGTCGGAGTGATCGAAACCGTGCTCGTCGACGTCCAGCAGGTTCAGCGCCTGGTCGGCGATGGCCTGGGATATCTGCCCGTTACCGCGCACCTCGGCGAAATCACGCACGCGGCGCAGCAGGCGGTTGGCGATACGCGGCGTACCGCGCGCACGACGGGCGATTTCATAGGCGCCCTTGGCCTCGATGGGCAGGCCGAGAATACCGGCGGAACGCGAAACGATGGTGGCGAGGTCATCGATGCCATAGAACTCCAGGCGCTGGACGATACCGAAGCGATCACGCAGCGGGTTGGTCAGCATGCCGGCACGGGTGGTGGCGCCGACCAGGGTGAAGGGCGGCAGATCCAGCTTGATCGACCGCGCGGCGGGCCCTTCGCCGATCATGATGTCGAGCTGGAAGTCTTCCATGGCTGGATACAGCACTTCCTCGACCACCGGCGAAAGGCGGTGAATCTCGTCGATGAACAGCACATCGCCGCTTTCCAGATTGGTCAGCAGCGCGGCCAGATCCCCCGGGCGCTCCAGCACCGGGCCGGAGGTGCTCTTGATCGAGCTGCCCATTTCCTCGGCGATGATGTTGGCCAGGGTGGTCTTGCCCAGGCCGGGCGGGCCGAAGATCAGCGTGTGATCGAGCGCCTCCGTGCGGCCACGCGCGGCCTGGATGAACAGCGACATCTGCTCGCGTACCACCGGCTGGCCAATATAGTCAGCCAGGCGCAGCGGGCGGATGGCCCTGTCCTGCTGTTCTTCACGCTCTCGCGGGCTGGCGGTGATGAGGCGATCGGCTTCGATCATCGAAGGGTTCCACTAAGAGTCCATTGAATTGCAATGCTAAGGTGGAAAACCGCGCAGCGTTTTCCACCTGAAAGCCGGTGAATGAAAAAGGCGTCATCCACCCTACGCCATGCCACGCAGAGCGCGACGAATCAGATCTTCACTGCTCAAGCCATCCTCCTTGACCGCTGCGACTGCCCGACTGGCCTCCTGCGGCTTGTAACCCAGGGATATCAGGGCGCTGACGGCGTCATTCTCCGCGCTTGAGACTGCCTGAGCCAGTTGAGGTTCAACGACCAGCGGCGCGATGGCCGGGATCGACTCCCAGGCCTTGAAGCGATCCTTGAGCTCCACCAGCAGGCGCTCGGCGGTCTTCTTGCCGACACCCGGCACCTTGACCAGCGCGGCGGTATCCTGCGCCTGCACGCAACGCACCAACTCGTCCACCTCCAACCCGGACATCAAGGCCAAGGCCAGCTTGGGGCCGACGCCATTGAGGCGGATCAGCTCACGAAACAGCTCGCGCTCGCGCTTCTCGAAAAAGCCGTAGAGCAGGTGCGCATCCTCGCGTACCACCTGATGGGTATGCAGGGTGACCGGCTGGCCCACGGCAGGCAGACGATAAAGGGTGGTCATCGGCACTTCCAGCTCATAACCGACGCCATTCACATCCAGAAGCAAATGTGGCGGCTGCTTTTCCGCCAGGGTGCCGCGCAAACGTCCGATCACCAGCGCTTTCCTTCAATCCGATTACAAACGAAGACGACCGCCGCGCCGCTTGGCGCCGGCCAGCCCATGGGGAATGAGACTCTGCCGATGATGGGCATGACACAGGGCGATGCCCAGGGCATCGGAGGCGTCGATCTGTGGCTTCTGCACCAGCTTGAGAAGATGCATGACCATCATCTGCACCTGCTGCTTGTCCGCCGCGCCGGTGCCGACCACCGCCTGCTTGACCTGGGTGGCGGTGTATTCGCTGACGTCCAGCCCCGCCTCCACCGCCGCGACTATGGCCGCACCACGGGCCTGGCCAAGCTTGAGCGCCGAGTCGGCATTGCGCGCCATGAACACCTGCTCGATGCCCATGGTCACCGGCCCATGATTGCGAATCACCTCACTGACGCCACGAAAGACGATCTGCAGACGCTCGGCCAGCGGCCCGCTGCCAGTGCGAATGCAACCGGAAGCCACGTACTCGCAGCCGCGCCCGGTGTCGCGTACCACGCCATAGCCGGTGATGCGCGAGCCGGGGTCGATGCCTAGGATCAGGGTCATGTCAGCAACTGTCTATTTATCCAGTTGGCGAGTATACGGGGCACTCCGCATGCCGTCATCCGTGACGCGCCATGAATCATGAAAAAGCCGGAAGCACTGCATAGCGCTTCCGGCTTATTCGTTGGTAGCCTGGATCGCCTCTAGGGCACACCTCAGCCGAGCTGTTCCATGATCTCGTCGGCCACTTCGGCGTTGTGGTAGACGTTCTGCACGTCGTCCAGGTCTTCGAGCATGTCGATCAGCTTGAACACTTTCTGTGCGGTTTCCAGATCGGTGATCGGCGCACTGATCGAGGGAATCATGGCGATTTCCGCCTCTTCGCCCTTGAAGCCGGCAGCGCTCAGCGCCTCGTTCACCGCATGGAACTCGGTGAAGCTGGTGGACACCATGGCCGAGCCATCCTCCCCCATCTCCACGTCATCGGCGCCGGCTTCCAGCGCCGCTTCCATCAGAGCATCCTCGTCGACGCCCGGGGCGAAGCTGATCTGCCCCTTGCGCTCGAACATGTAGGCCACCGAACCATCGGTGCCCAGGTTGCCACCGCACTTGCTGAAGGCATGCCGTACTTCGGCGGCGGTCCGGTTGCGGTTGTCGGTCATCACTTCGACGATGATGGCCACGCCGCTCGGCGCGTAACCTTCGTAGCTGAACTCGACGACGTTGTCGGCTTCGTTGTTGCCGGCGCCACGGGCGATGGCGCGGTCTATCACATCGCGCGACATGTTGTTGGTCAGCGCCTTGTCCACGGCCAGGCGCAGACGCGGGTTATCCGCCGGAATCGGGCCGCCGTGCTTGGCGGCGACCGTCAGCTCACGAATCAGCTTGGTGAAGATCTTGCCCCGCTTGGCGTCCTGACGCCCCTTGCGGTGCTTGATATTGGCCCATTTGGAATGACCAGCCATAACTCACTCCTATCAACTTCTGAGCTGCAAGCCGCAAGCTACAAGCCTCAAGCAAGGCTCTTGCAGCTTGAAGCTTGCCGCTTGCCGCTGCCTTTATTCGGCTTTGGGTTGCTCGCGCAGGCGGATGTGCAGCTCGCGCAGCGACTTGGCGTCCACCACACCCGGCGCCTGGGTCATGACGCAAGCGGCGCTCTGGGTTTTCGGGAAGGCGATCACTTCGCGGATCGATTGCGCACCGGTCATCAGCATCACCAGACGATCCAGGCCGAAGGCCAGACCACCATGGGGCGGCGCACCGAACTTCAGCGCATCGAGGAGGAAGCCGAACTTCTCTTCCTGCTCCGCTTCGCTGATGCCGAGCACCTCGAAGACCGCCTGCTGCATCTTCTTGTCGTGGATACGGATGGAACCGCCACCCAGTTCGGTGCCGTTGAGCACCATGTCGTAGGCACGCGACAGCGCGGCGCCCGGGTTGGCCTTGAGTTCTTCCGGGCTGCACTTGGGCGAGGTGAAGGGGTGGTGCATGGCAGTCAGGCTGCCATCGTCGTTTTCCTCGAACATCGGGAAGTCGACCACCCACAGCGGCGCCCATTCGCAGGTGAAGAGGTTGAGATCGTGGCCCAGCTTGATGCGCAGCGCACCCAGCGCCTCGGAGACGATCCTGGCCTTGTCGGCGCCGAAGAACACGATATCGCCATCGACCGCGCCGACGCGATCGAGGATGACGTTGATGTTATCCAGCGGGATGTTCTTGACGATTGGCGACTGCAGACCTTCGACGCCAGCGGCGCGCTCGTTGACCTTGATATAGGCCAGGCCCTTGGCACCGTAGATGCCGACGAACTTGGTGTAGTCGTCGATCTGCTTGCGCGGCATGCTCGCCCCGCCCGGTACGCGCAACGCGGTGACGCGGCATTTCGGATCGTTGGCCGGGCCGGCGAAAACCTTGAATTCCACGTCCTTGAGCTGATCTTCAACGTCCACCAGCTCCAGCGGAATGCGCAGATCCGGCTTGTCCGAACCGAAGCGACGCATGGCCTCGGCCAGGGTCATGTGCGGCAGTTCGCCGAACTCGACGTCCAGCACTTCCTTGAACAGGTTGCGCACCATGGTCTCGGTGATGTCCATGATGTCTTTTTCATCGAGGAAGCTGGTCTCGATGTCGATCTGGGTGAACTCCGGCTGGCGGTCGGCCCGCAGGTCTTCGTCACGGAAGCACTTGGCGATCTGGTAGTAGCGGTCGAAGCCGGCCACCATCAGCAGTTGCTTGAACAACTGCGGCGACTGCGGCAGGGCGAAGAAGCTGCCAGCATGGGTGCGGCTCGGCACCAGGTAATCACGCGCGCCCTCCGGGGTGGCGCGGGTCAGGATCGGCGTTTCCACGTCGAGGAAGCCGTTGTCGTCCAGGTAGCGGCGGATGCTCGAAGTGATGCGCGAGCGCAGCTTGAGCTTCTCGGCCATCTCCGGGCGACGCAGGTCGATGAAGCGGTAGCGCAGACGGGTTTCCTCGCCGACGTCGGTGTACTCGTTGAGCGGGAATGGCGGGGTTTCCGCTTCGTTGAGCACGTCCAGCTCGTAGCCCAGCACTTCGATGGCGCCGGACGCCATGTTCGGGTTCACCGCACCGGCCGGACGCAGGCGCACCTTGCCGGTGATCTTGACCACGTACTCGCTGCGCACACGGTCGGCCTTGGCGAAGGTCTCGGCGCGATCCGGGTCGAACACCACCTGGGCCAGGCCTTCACGATCACGGATATCGAGGAAGATCACCCCACCATGGTCACGGCGACGGTGTACCCAGCCGCAAAGGGTGATTTCCTGGCCATCCAGGCTCTCGTTCAACTGGCCGCAATAGTGGCTGCGCATCATGATCGTGGTTCGCTTCTCTAGATTAGGTCTTGGACAGGTCAGGTCTCGCCCTGCGCACGCAGGCCAGGAGCGACGCTGGCCACGCGCCCTGCGCGCACCCAGCTTTGACAAAGCGCGGGATTATATCGCCTAAATTGACAGGACGCAGCCGCCAGTGCAGCACGCAGCGACAGATAGACCGGCGCCAGGCGCAACACGATGACCATAAACAGGCAGCCGAAAGCGCTCACTCAATGAACTCCAGGCCATCGATAGCCTCTAAGCATCCACCCGATTGATACAAGCCCAAACCGGCTCGCCCGCCCTCCGTGATAGGCTTGCCCCATTCACTGAGGCAAGACATCCCGAGCCACACCAGAGGAGAAGAGAATGGACATCAACATCGGAATCGCCGAACAGGATCGTGCCGCCATCGCCGAGGGTCTCTCGCGCCTGCTGGCCGACACCTACACCCTGTACCTGAAGACCCATAATTTTCACTGGAACGTCACCGGCCCGATGTTCAACACCCTGCACCTGATGTTCGAGGGGCAGTACACCGAGCTGGCGCTGGCGGTCGACGCCATCGCCGAACGTATCCGTGCACTGGGCTTCCCGGCGCCGGGCACCTATGCCGCCTACGCCCGCCTGTCCTCGATCAAGGAAGAAGAAGGCGTGCCGAGCGCCGAAGGCATGATCAAGCAACTGGTCGAAGGCCAGGAGGCCGTAGTACGCACCGCTCGCGGGATCTTCCCGCTGCTGGACAAGGTCAGCGACGAACCCACTGCCGACCTGCTGACCCAGCGCATGCAGGTGCACGAGAAGACTGCCTGGATGCTGCGCAGCCTGCTGGCGGCATGACGTCTACAAGGCCCGGCTCGCCGGGCCTTTTCATTAGCCCATTGCGATCCATCTGCTTTATGCTGTGTACCCATGTCGCCAAGCGCCTGTGCACGCATGTCCCAAATACCGAAGCTCCCCACTCTCCTCGAGCTGTACCCCGAGGAAACGCGCACTGCGGCCGCACTCCTAAAGCAAGCCGTGCCCCTGATGGTGCGCCACGACATTCCACCAAGCCCCGTGCACTATGCGCTGTGGTACACCTACTGCCGCGGCGAGAACCCTGATCTGAACAAGCGCCTGGACAGGATCGTCGAGGATTTCGACGCCTTCCCGGGAGAAGTCGCGCGCAGGTTGTTCCGCGAGCACATCATCCATGGCGAGCTCGAAGAAGCGCGCGCAGGTCAGCAGCAGGTCATCGAGCTGGTGGACGACATAGAAGGCGACGTTTCGCGCAGCGTGGCCAGCAGCCAGCACTACCAGCTAAGCCTGGCCCAGGGCCTGAGCGCCCTGCACGCCCCCCTCATCGAAGACCTACCCGGCGTGATCGGCGAACTGCAGGAAAGCACGCAGCAGATGCAGGATCAGCAGCAGCAACTGCTTTACAAGCTGCGCGCCGCCCAGAACGAAATCCAGCACCTGCGCAGCCAACTGGAGCGCGCCCAACTGGCCGCCACTCTCGACAGCCTGACCCACCTGCTCAACCGCCAGGCCTTCACACGCCTGCTCGAGCAGGCGCTGCACGAGTCCACGGCCGGATTGAGCCTGATCATGCTGGATATCGATCACTTCAAGCAGTTCAACGACCAGTACGGCCACCCCCTGGGCGACCGCGTGCTGCAGCACGTCGGCCGCCTGCTGCGCGAGAACCTGCCTGATCGCGCCTTTGCCGCTCGCTACGGCGGCGAGGAATTCTGCGTGGTCTTGCGCGACTGCCAGAGCCTCGAGGCGGCGCGGCACTTTGCCGAGCACCTGCGCAACAAGATGCACGGCCTGCGGGTCAAGGTACGCAGTACCGACCAGGTACTGGACAGCATCACCGCCTCCTTCGGCTTCGCCCTGGCCATGGCAGGCGATGGCCTGGAAAGCCTGCTCACCCGCGCCGACGACGCCCTCTATCAGGCCAAGCGCAATGGCCGCAATCAGGTTCACCCGAACATCGATGAAAGCACGCTAAGCGCTTGATTTGAGTAGCCCCAGCCTTTGCGGTTAAATAGCTCCGCTAGCCGCACTCTCGTTCCGCAGCGGCAAGCAATCTGGCAAAAAGGCTCGTTGCCTCCTCCTGCATTCACCAGCACCTCGTCATTCAATCAGTGAGTTACTCGAACATGTTGAAAATCGCCCATCTCCTGGTGGGGCTCGCCGCCCTGCTACTGTCGCTCTTTTCCGGCATTTCCGCGCAAGGCCTCCTGGATACGCCCGATGCGCTTTACCTGGCACTGATCGCCCTGCTCAACCTGACCCTGGCCCCAGTGCAAAGCAACACCACCAGCACGCTACGCCAACAACTGCAGGGCATGGCCTCTGCCCTGCTGATTCTCGCCGCCGTATTGCAGGCCTTGGTACTACTGGCGCCGCTGCCGAGCATTGGCGGGCAACCCGCCATCTGGCTGAGCCTGCTCATCACCTTCGCCGCCGTCACTCTGCACCTGGCCTGCCAGTTACCAGCCGCGGCGAACGCCCCCGCCATCCGCGCCAGCACGCGCGATGAGGCCGTGGCATACAGCGCCCCGCAAGAAGACCGTGAAACCGGCACGGTCAAGTGGTTCAACACCTCCAAGGGTTTTGGCTTCATCTCCCGCGATTCCGGCGAAGACATCTTCGTGCACTTTCGCGCCATTCGCGGTGAGGGCCATCGCGTGCTGGTAGAGGGGCAGCGTGTGGAGTTCTCGGTGATGCAGCGCGACAAGGGCCTGCAAGCCGAAGACGTGATCGCCGCAGCGCCATCGCGCCACTGACGAGCAAACGCCAGAAAGCAAGAAGCCCGCGAATTTCGCGGGCTTCTTGTTTTCAAGCTCAGTAATGTGGCGGCGGCGCCTCGCTCTCGATCACCCCCACCTGCCCCTGCAATTCCTCCTGGCGCCGTGCCAGAGCCGCCAACTGCAACTGCAGGCGCTCGATACGCCGCTGCTGCTCGACCAGCTCATCGTTGAGTGCCTGAATCGTGTCGTCCTGAAAGGCCAAGCGGCTCTCCAGTTCGGTAATGCGTGTCTCCAGACTCATACCTCCTCCTCGGCAAAACGGAAGTCCTCGGTCAGAACCAGACGCAGCTTGCCCTTGAGCGCCTCGATCTGCGCAGCCGTATAGGGCACTGCCGCATGCCTGCCCCAGACAGGTGCCGGCCAGGCAATGTCATCGCGACGACGCACGATCACATGCATGTGCAACTGGCTCACCACATTGCCCAGCGTCGCCACGTTCATCTTGTCGGCGGCGAAGGTGTCCTTGAGCGTTTCGGCCAGCCAGGTGGTTTCCTGCCAGAGCTGGCGCTGATCCTCGGCATCGAGCTGGAACAGCTCGCTGACCTCCTCACGCCTCGGTACGAGAATGAACCAGGGGTATTGCGCGTCATTCATCAGCAACAGACGCGACAATGGAAAGTCCCCCAGCAACAGGCAGTCCTGCTGCAAACGCGAATCCAGGCTGAACATGGCAGCACTCCTCTGGCGATGACCTGCAAAGTTTGACACCGAGGCATCGCCCCGAGCCACAAGGCGCGCAGCATACGCAGGCTACCCCAATAGATCACCTCGAAAAGAGCGCACCAACAGAATGCACTCACGTCACGAGCGTGCACCATTTTGTTTCCTTGGGTAATACCCCCTGCTACCTCGTTACCGCCAAAAGCCTTCCCCCCACAGCCAAGGCATGGCTGGGTGCAGCGAGCAGCACCTCATGCATCTACGCAAGCAGACCTACGCACGCCCATGAAAATCGAGCCAAGCGTGACGAAATACCCGTTTTACGCCCGGATGCCTCCACGAAAATCAATGAATTAGGCTGGCAATACAATTTTGAGCACGACTCTTGCTAAAGCTCACCGCAATGCCCGGCACGCCGTGCAGCCAACCAATAACAGCGGTATCCGCCACGACAGAACCGCGAGAGCGTCGGCTTGCCATAGCACGTAAAGAGCAGCTACAGATTTGCGACATCCTTCCCAACTCCATGCGACATGGAGCCACAGAAGCCGCAAGGAATAGACTGAAACTATCGCCAACCCTGGCTGCGTGCTATAAGTTACCGCCGACACAAAAAGAAAGAGCCGCCCATATAACAAAAGATTGGGCAGCGCAACTCTTCCAAACCCCAAGGAGCATTCACGATGCAAGTGATGAAGTGGAGCGTAATCGCCCTGGCAGTCGCCGCGGGCACCAGCCAAATGGCCGTGGCTTCCAGCCAGTCCGAGTCCAACGGTTTTATCGAAGACAGCAGCTTCAACATCTTCAACCGTGTTCTGTACATGAACCGTGACTTCCGTAATGGCCCGAACACCAACAGCACGTCTGCCGACAAAGCAGGTTATCGTGAAGAAACTGGCCTGGGCATTCGCCTGCTGTACGAGTCTGGCTTCACCCAAGGTACCGTAGGTGTCGGCTTCGACGCTCACTCTCTGAGCAGCATCAAAATTGACAGCGGCCGCGGTCGCGTTGGTAATGGCCTGTTCGGCCAAACCGGTGATGGTCGTGCCGACGACACCCAGACCGAGGTCGGTGGTGCCATCAAGTTCCGCATTTCCGATACCGTCCTGAAATATGGCAGCCAGTTCGTAGCCAGCCCGGTATTCTCTACCGATGACAGCCGCATCCTGCCGGAAGTTGCAACCGGTACTTACCTGGTCAGCAATGAAATCAAAGGCCTCGAACTGAGCGCTGGTCGCTTCACCGCTCTGAGCAGCCAGGCTGGTAGCAGCCGCGACGACATCAATGGCAAGGATCCAGGTCTGAAATCTGCCAACATCCTCGGCGCTTCCTACGCTGTAACAGACGACCTGAGTGTCGCAGCTCACGCCTCCGATGTAGAAGACTACTGGAAAAAGTACTACGGCAACGTCAACTACAATCTGCCGCTGGCTGAAGAACAAGCGCTGAACTTCGACTTCAATATCTACAAGACCGATTACGATAAGAAGTACACCAAGACTACCAGCGACCAGGACAACACCATCTGGAGCCTGGCAGCAGCCTACTCCATGGGTGCTCACACCTTCACCTTGGCTCACCAGCGCTCCACCGGTGATCGTGGTTACGACTACGGCGTAGACGGTGGCGGCACCATCTTCCTGGCCAACTCGGTTCAATACTCCGACTTCAACCGGAAAGATGAGAAGTCCTGGCAGGCCCGTTATGACCTCAATATGGCCTCTTATGGTGTTCCAGGCCTGAGCTTCATGACGCGCTACATTCGCGGTAGCGACATCGACACCACCAGCAGCACCAATGAAACTGCGCGTGAAGTCGACGTAGAAGCCAAGTACGTTCTGCAGGAAGGCGCCGCCAAGGATCTGTCCTTCCGCGTCCGTCAAGCCTTCTACCGTGATTCCATGCAGGGCGATGTCAACGATGTCCGCCTGATCGTGGAGTACCCGCTGAGCGTTCTGTAATCCCTGCGATTACTTAACGACTCACGTAAAAATCAGCCCGGCTTTTGCCGGGCTGATTCATTTCAGGCAGCATCCTTTCGCCAATCACCCCGGCAACACATAGGTGCCCGTGACATGGGCGACCAATTCCTCCTCGTTGCCCGCCGAATAGATAGAGACCTCACACACCGCCTGGCGCCGACTGAGGCGCAGAACGGTGGCATGCGCCAGCAGATCAACGGGCCTGGGCTTGACCAGGAAATTGATATTCAGATTGGACGTCACCGCCATCTCCACACGCCCCAGGCGCCCGAGCACGACGGCATACATGGCGGCATCCCCCAGGGCCATCATGGTCGGGCCGGAAAGCGTGCCGCCTGGGCGCACCAATTTGGCGTGAAACGGCACCCGCGCCACTACACCCTCGGCATCGAGCCGGTCGATGCGCAGGTCGATATCCTCTGCCATAGGCAGCCCCGCCCGAATCAGCGCCTGAACCTCTGGCGCGGTCAATGTCGACATCCTCCGCTCCCTCGTGCAATCACGCTAATGCGCCTGCCCACATCCTGTACGCCACTGTACAGGCACCGTACAATGCCGGCCTATCAAACGCCCTAGCAACCGACAGAACGGCCAAACATGCGCACCAGTCAGTTCCTGCTCTCGACCCTGAAAGAAACCCCTTCCGATGCCGTGGTGATCAGCCACCAGCTGATGCTGCGTGCCGGCATGATCCGCAAGCTGGCCTCCGGCCTGTATACCTGGCTGCCGATGGGCCTGCGCGTATTGCGCAAGGTGGAGAACGTGGTACGCGAGGAAATGAACGCAGCCGGCGCCCTGGAGGTGCTGATGCCGGCCATCCAGCCGGCCGAGCTGTGGCAGGAGTCCGGTCGCTGGGTGCAATACGGCCCCGAGCTGCTACGCGTCAAGGATCGCCATGACCGCGAATTCTGCGTCGGCCCGACCCACGAGGAAGTGATCACCGAGCTGGCCCGCAACGAGCTGAACAGCTACAAGCAGTTGCCGATCAACTTCTATCAGATCCAGACCAAGTTCCGCGACGAAATCCGTCCGCGCTTCGGCCTGATGCGCGGCCGCGAGTTCATCATGAAGGACGCCTACTCCTTCCATGCCGACCAGGCATCCCTGCAGGAAACCTACGACCGCATGCACCAGGCGTACTGCAATGTCTTCACCCGCCTGGGCCTGAACTTCCGCCCGGTGCAGGCCGATACCGGCTCCATCGGCGGCACCGGCTCGCACGAATTCCATGTGCTGGCCGACTCCGGCGAGGACGATATCGCCTTCAGCGACAGCTCCGATTACGCCGCCAACATCGAGAAGGCCGAAGCCCTGCCGCGCGAGAAGAGCCGCCCGGCGCCCACCGAAGAACTGCGCCTGGTCGATACCCCGAATGCCAAGACCATCGCCGCCCTGGTCGAAGGCTTCGACCTGCCGATAGAAAAGACCATCAAGACCCTGATCGTGCATGCCGCCGAAGAAGGCAAGCTGATCGCCCTGGTGGTGCGTGGCGACCACGAACTCAACGAGATCAAGGCCGCCAACCTGGAGCAGGTCGCCAGCCCGCTGACCATGGCCAGCGATGCCGAACTGCGCGCGGCCATCGGTGCCGGCGCCGGTTCCCTCGGCCCGCTGAATCTGCCGTTGCCGGTGATCATCGACCGTTCCGTGGAGCTGATGAGCGACTTCGTCATCGGTGCCAATATCGACGACAAACACTATTTCGGCGTCAACTGGGAGCGCGACCTGCCGGTGCCGACCGTGGCCGACCTGCGCAACGTCGTCGAAGGCGATCCCAGCCCGGATGGCCAGGGCACCCTGGTGATCAAGCGCGGCATCGAAGTCGGGCACATCTTCCAGCTCGGCACCAAGTACAGCGAGGCGATGAACTGCCAGGTGCTGGGTGAGAACGGCAAGCCGGTGACCCTGACCATGGGCTGCTACGGCATTGGCGTTTCCCGCGTGGTGGCCGCCGCCATCGAACAGAGCTTCGACGAGCGCGGCATTCGCTGGAACGACGCCCTGGCGCCGTTCCACATCGCCCTGGTACCGCTGCGCTACGAAACCGAGCAGGTTCGCGAAGCCACCGACAAGCTGTATGCCGAGCTCACCGCTGCTGGTTTCGAGGTGCTGTTGGACGACCGCGACAAGAAGACCAGCCCCGGCATCAAGTTCGCCGACATGGAGCTGATCGGCATTCCGCACCGCGTCGTGGTCAGCGACCGTGGCCTGGCCGAGGGCAACCTCGAGTACAAGAGCCGCGCCGAGACCGAACCGCAAGCCGTCGCCCTGGCCGATATCCTGCCCTTCCTGCAAGCCCGTATCAGCCGCTGATCACAGCGCACCGCCGAGCCATCATGCACACGAGCTACAACCTTCGCTTCATCGGCGCCGCCCTGTGCGGCGCCCTCCTCCTCGGCGGCTGCGCCAATCAGTTGCCACAGCGCAGCGAACACGAGGAGCGTGTCGAACGCAAACTGCTGGATCACAGCCTGCAGATCGACGTCGGTGAACCCAAGGTGCTGGAGCTGCCACAACGGCGTGTGCGCGTGCATGAGCAGAAGAGTTTCGAGGTCACGGCCTTCGAGGTTACCCGTCGCTACGACCGCTACACCCCCTACCAGCCCTGGCGCGAACTCTACGAGGTGCCCATGGGTGCAGTGGCGGTGGTCGCCGGTGTCGGTGCCAACGTGCTCAACGTGGTGCTGCTCGGCAGTCTGCCGGAAACCGCGACCCGCGACTGGATCAGCTATGGCATGGCCGGTCTCAACCCCTTCATGAATGTCGAGTCCAACGGCCGCGCCGAGCAGAACCTGGCCAGCATCAATGAAACCCAGCGTGATCGGCGCATGGAGTACAGCAACCTGCCCTGGGCCGAGCGCCCGGTGCAGGTCAAGGCCAACCAGCAACAGTTCGAGCTGCTCACCGACCGCAATGGCGTGCTGCGCCTGAACCTGCTGGACAGCCCCTTCAGCGAACAGGACATCGGCCGCATCGGCACCCTGCTGCTGAGCGTCGAGGATGAACAGGGTCAGGCCAAGGCGCAGGCCAGCCTGCTGGTCAGCCATACCCTGCGCGGCAAGCTGCGCGAAGCCCATGACCTGATCTTCGACGACCTGGAAGGCGACGACGTGGCGCAGTGGGTGCACCGGGTCAAACGCCTGTCCGACCTCGGCCTGGAAGAAGAAGCCAGCGAGCTGGAACAGAGCCTGATCGAGCTGACCCGTAACGATCCGGAACTGCAGGAGGCCTTCCTCAAGGCGCTGCTCAAGGATGCCGGACGCCTGGCGGCCGACCCAGCCAACTGATTGCCGGCGGCAGACCCTGTCGCCTTTCCGTTCCGAGGCAACGGCGCGCTGCCAGTCCCTTCAGACCATTTCCAGCGGTCGCTTGCCCTGCGGCGGGGCAAAGGCTTCGTCCAGCAAGGCCAGATCGTCCGCCTGCAGGCTGATGTCAGCCGCGGCGGCATTGTCACGCAGATGCGAACTGCCGACCGCCTTGGGAATGGCAATCACGCCGTCCTGGCAGAGTGTCCAGGCCAACGCGATCTGTGCGGGAGTGGCTGCATGCCGCTCGGCTACCTGGCGCAGTACCGGCTCATGTAGCAAAGCGCCCGCCTGGCTCAGTGGACAGTAGGCCATCAGCGGCATGCCAACGCGCTGCTGCCAGGGCAGCAGATCATGCTCGATGCCACGTGCTTCCAGGTTGTACAACACCTGATTGGTTCGGCACGCCGGCTGATCCAGCTCGAGCAGATCGTCCAGATCGAAGTTGGAAACGCCCCAGGCCGCGATCTTGCCCTGCTCACGCAGCCGCTCGAAGCCTTCGACGGTCTCTGCCAACGGATGGCGACCGCGCCAGTGCAGCAGGTAGAGATCGATACGCTCGCACCCCAGGCGCTTCAGGCTGCGCTCACAGGCCGCCTGAACACCGTCCAGACTGGCATTGTGCGGATAGACCTTGCTGACCAGAAACACCTCGTCACGGCGCCCGGCAATGGCCTCACCCACCACTTGCTCCGCGCCACCCTCGCCGTACATCTCGGCGGTGTCGATCAGGCTCAGGCCGAGATCCAGCCCTTCACGCAGCGCGGCGACCTCACGCGCGCGCTGGCGCTCATCCTCACCCATGCGCCAGGTACCCTGGCCGATCACCGGCACCTGCACGCCCGCCAATTCAATTCTGCGCATCGCTTTCTCCCAGAGGGCTGCTGACCAGGTCATACCCCTCACCACGCCATTGCAGCAGACACAGGCCGTGGCCAAAGGGATCGCTCAATGTGACCAGACGTCCCCAGTCATGTTCACTGATCTCACCTTCCTGCTGCGCGCCAGCGGCGAGCGCCCGCGCCAGGGCAATGTCCAGATCATCGACGACCAGATCCAGGTGCAGTGGCATCCAGTGCCGACGGTAGTCACGCTGCACTGCTGCCTGTGGAAAGGGTCGAGTGGCAGCCGCCTTGTGCAGCAGGTACAGCGGTACGCCTGCGCCGAGCAGCTCGACGACCGTGCCCTCAAACAACACTCGCCCGACGCTCAGCCCGAGCGCCTGTTGATAGAAGGCCAGGGCAGCCGGCAGATCGGGCACATCGAGATTCAGCAGCAGTTGCATGATCAGAGTGGCTTGAGCAGCAGCAACAGCGATACCGGCTGCACGCTTTCCGGGTGCAGCGGCTCCTGCAGCCACTCCAGGCGCCAACCGGTGGCCGCGATCAGGCTCAACCAGGACTGCAAGGTACGGAAGAACCAAGGCATGGGCGCCTTGAAGCCTTCACCGAAGCCGGCAAAATCCTCGACCCGCCAGCCATCCTGATAGGGCTCCCCGTGGCTGGCGCGCCAGGGATGCAAGGTCTGGATCAACAGGCTGCCGCCCGGCGCCAACAGCCCGTGCAGGCTATGCATAAAGGCTTCGAGCGGTTCTTCGAGCAGGGCGAAATTGCACACCAGCACCTCGAAGCGCCCCAACTGCTCGGCGTGGCTCTGCAATTCGGCATAGCCGCACACGCGGTACTGGCTGCCACCCTTGCAGGCGGCGCGCGCCTGTTCGATCAGGGGCGCCGAGGCATCCACCCCCACCGACTCGATGCCATGCTCGAACAGGCCACGGCATAGCCAGCCTTCGCCACAGCCGATGTCCAGCACGCGCCTGGGCTGCAGGGCCAGCACGGCCTGGAGGATCGCCGCATCGGTCACCAGGCGGCGGCTCTCGATGCGCTGCTCACGTACCGCCGCCGCCCAAGCGTCGGCATTGGCCTGCCAGCTCAACTGCAATTGTTCACGGTGATCGCGTTGCATGGGGGAGTCCTTGCGCGAGGCGTGCCAGGCATTCTAGGGCCTATTGCAGAGCCACGCACGGTTCCCGGCAACTATCGGGCAGACGGGCTAGACTGCAGTTACACGACGAGCATCCGATAGCTGAGCGTGGCACGAGTAGTGGGTCATGGGCGTATCAAGGCACTCCGCTTTTCAGCGGTACGACCATTCGCAGCAAGGAATGCAGGCGCGCAAAAGGAGACGGCACAGACGCCGGCTCTGCTATGCGTTGTTGGCGCTGCTGATGCTGAGCCCGGCCCTGCTGCTGGTCTTCGAGCTGCGCAGCGCGCATTTCCAGTCCCGTGAGCTGAGCCGCTATGCCGCCACCCTGACCTACCAGTTGGCACCGGGGCCGAGCCCGGCCATCATCTACCCCAGCGACGGCCCGTTCGACAAGCGCCAGGGCTACGCCTATCTACCCCTGCTGCTCGAGCGTCTGCAGCAGCGCGATTTCAGCATCACCGAGCAGGTGCGCTTCTCCTCGGCACTGCTGCGCTACAGCCAGAGCGGGTTCTTCCCGCCCTATGTGGAGAAGAGCAGCAGCGGTCTGACCCTGACCGACTGCCGTGGCCTGCCCTTCTATGACTTCCACTACCCCCGGCAAGGCTATGCCAGCTTCACGGACATTCCGCCCCTGATAGTCAACAGCCTGCTGTTCATCGAGAACCGTCATCTGCTGGATCCCGAACAGCCATTGGCCAACCCGGCCGTGGACTGGCCACGCTTCGCCATGGCGGCACTATCGCAACTCGGCAAGCTGCTCGACCTGCAGAATCAGTCCGCCGGTGGCAGCACCCTGGCCACGCAACTGGAGAAGTACCGCCATTCCCCAGACGGGCTGACGCTGTCCGGCGGGGAAAAGCTGCGGCAGATGATTTCCGCCAGCGTACGTGCCTACCAACAAGGCCCGCAGACCCTGGCCGCACGCCAGCGCATCGTGCGCGACTACCTCAACAGCGTGCCCCTGTCGGCGGCGCCCGGGCATGGCGAGGTGCATGGTCTGGCCGATGGCCTGCACATCTGGTACGGCGCCGACTTCGCCCAGGTCAACGCCCTGCTCGACCCTGCACGCACGCCCCAGGCCAGCGCCGCCGAGCGCGGCCTGGCACTGCGCCAGGTGCTGTCGCTGATGATCGCCCAGCGTCGCCCAACCTATTACCTGGCCCAGGGTCGCAAGGATCTACAAGCCCTGACCGACAGCCATATCCGCCTGCTGGCCAGTGCCGGGGTGATTGACACCAAGCTGCGCGACGCCGCACTGGATCAGCCCATGGAGTACCGCGACTGGGCATTGCAGCCCAACCTGCGCACGGTGGAGAACGACAAGGGCATCAGCGTGGTGCGCTCGCGCCTGTCCAGCCTGCTGGGCATGCCGCTGTACGACCTCGACCGCCTCGATCTCAGCGCCCACAGCACGCTGCAACATGATCTCCAGCAGGCCGTCAGCCGCTACCTGCAACGCCTGGCCGAACCAGGCTTCGCGGAAGACATCGGGCTGTTCGGCGAACGCCTGCTGTCGCCGCAGAAAACCGCCGCCGTGCGCTACAGCTTCACCCTGTTCGAGCGCACCGCCAGCGGCAGCCTGGTGCGGGTACAGACCGACAGCACCGATCAGCCCTTCGACATCAACGAAGGCAGCAAACTGGAGCTGGGTTCCACCGCCAAGCTGCGGGTGCTGGCCACCTATCTGGAGATCATCGCCGAGCTGCATCGCCGCCATGCCAGCAAATCCGCCACCGAGCTGGCTGCGCTGGATATCGCCGAAGAGGATCCGCTGAGTCGCTGGAGCATCGATTATCTACGCCGGCATCGCAATGCCGACCTGGCCAGCATGCTCGATGCCGCGTTGCAGCGGCGCTACTCGGCCAACCCACACGAGCGCTTCTTCACTGGCGGCGGCGTGCATACCTTCGGCAACTTCCGACGCCAGGACAACGACCGCAACCCCACAGTGCGCGAGGCGTTACGCGAGTCCATCAACCTGCCCTTCGTGCGCCTGATGCGTGACCTGGTGCGCTACAGCACCTACCAGAACAGCGCCGAACTGCTCAAGGACGACAAGGATCCGCGTCGCCTGCAATACCTGCAGCGTTTCGCCGACCGCGAAGGACGCACCTTCCTCCTGCGCTTCTGGCGCAAGTACCAGGGCCAACCCGAGCAACTGCGCCTGGAGACCTTCCTCAGCGGGCTGCAACAAACCCCGGTACGCCTGGCTGCAGTGCATCGCTACCTGCACCCCGATGCCGACCGCGACAGTTTCGCCGCCTTCCTGCGCGCACAACTGCCGCAACAGGCGCTCAGCGATGCGCGCATCGAGCAGCTCTACATGCGTTATGCCCCCGGCGCTTACAGCCTGCCGGATCAGGGCTACATCGCCCGGGTGCATCCACTGGAACTGTGGCTATTGGGCTTTCTCGCCAGCCACCCGCAGGCCAGCTTCGAGGATGCCGTCGCCGCCAGCTTCGGCGAGCGCCAGGAGGTCTACGGCTGGCTGCTGCGCAGCCGGCACAAGAGCGCCCGCGACAGCCGCATTCGCATCATGCTGGAGGTGGAGGCCTTCTCCGACATCCACCGGCGCTGGCGCAACCTCGGCTACCCCTTCGGCCACCTGGTGCCCTCGCTGGCCACCGCCCTGGGCAGCTCGGGTGATCGCCCGGCGGCCCTGGCCGAGCTCATGGGCATCATCCAGAACGACGGCATCCGCCAGCCGGTGCTGCGCATCGAAAGCCTGCACTTCGCCGCCGGCACGCCCTACGAAACCCGCCTGCGCAACGAAGGGCGCAAAGCGCGCCGGGTCATGCCTTCGGAGGTCGCTGCGGCGCTGCGCGAAGCCCTCTCGCAGGTGGTCGAAGGCGGCACGGCCAGGCGCCTGCAAGGCAGTTTCAAGCTGGCGGACGGGCAACTGCTGACCCTGGGTGGCAAGACCGGCACCGGCGACAACCGCATCGAAAGCGTGGGCGCCGGGGGCCGCGTGCTCAGTTCCCGGGCAATCAACCGCACGGCCACCTTCGTCTTCTACCTCGGCCCGCGGCATTACGGCACCCTCACCGCCTTCGTGCCCGGGCGCGACGCCGAGGGCTTCTCCTTCACCTCGGCACTGCCGGTGCAGGTGCTCAAGGGCATGGCGCCGATCCTGGCGCCCTATCTCGAAGCCACCAGCGCCACGCTGTGCACAGCGCCCACCAGCACCAACCGGATCAGTTGGCAGTAAGCCGACGCCAGCACATCAGGCTGCTGGCAGGCGCTCAATCGCGTACACGGAAAGTCTGCAGGTACAACGCCTCGACCTTGGCCCGTGCCCAGGGCGTCTTGCGCAGGAAGGTCAGGCTCGACTTGATGCTCGGCTCATGCTTGAAACAGCGCACGTCCACCTGGCGCGCCAGCCCCTCCCAGCCGAGACGCTCGACCAGTGCGGTGAGAATTGTCTGCAAGCTGAGGCCGTGCAAGGGATCGTTGCTGTGCATGAGGCAGTTCCGTGTGCAGATCGCATGAAATGAAAAAAGGCGATGACTGCCGCGCAATCATCGCCTTCTGTACAGCCTGCCGGATTATACCGACTTGTATTCCTGCTCGGCCTTGTCGAAACGGCTGATCATCGAGGCGCTCGGCGCCTGGCCGATACGGCTGAAGACGACGATGGCCAGGGTGGCGAGGATGAAGCCCGGAATGATCTCGTACAGACCCAGGCCGATCCAGTTCTTCCACACGATGACGGTGGCCGCGCCGACCAGCATACCGGCCAGAGCGCCGTTGCGAGTCATGCCCTTCCACACCAGGGAGAGGATCACCACCGGGCCGAAGGCAGCGCCGAAACCGGCCCAGGCATAGGACACCAGTCCCAGTACGCGGTTATCCGGGTTGGCGGCCAGAGCGATGGCCACCAGCGCCACCAGCAGCACCATGGCGCGGCCGACCCAGACCAGCTCGGTCTGCGAAGCGCCCTTGCGCAGGAAGGCCTTGTAGAAGTCCTCGGTCAGGGCACTGGAGCACACCAGCAGTTGGCAGCTCAGGGTGCTCATCACCGCAGCGAGGATGGCGGACAGCAGGACGCCGGCGATCCAGGGGTTGAACAGCAGCTTGGACAGCTCGATAAACACCCGCTCCGGGTTCTCGCCCACCGGCCCGGCCACTTCCGGGTGCACCGAGAAGTAGGCGATGCCGAAGAAGCCGACGCCCACGGCACCGGCCAGGGTGAGGATCATCCAGGTCATGGAAATACGGCGAGCAGCCGGGATCGATTTGACCGAATCGGCGGCCATGAAGCGCGCCAGGATATGCGGCTGGCCGAAATAGCCCAGGCCCCAGGCCATCAGCGAGATCACACCGACGAAGGTGGCGCCCTTGAGCATGTCGAAGTGGCTGGCATCGACCGCCTCGATGGCCACCATGGCCGGGTCGAAACCACCAGTGGCGATCATCACCACTACAGGGGTAAGGATCAACGCGAAGATCATCAGGGTGGCCTGCACGGTGTCGGTCCAGCTCACCGCCAGGAAGCCACCGATGAAGGTGTAGGCGATGGTGGCGGCGGCGCCGGCCCACAGTGCAGTTTCGTAGGACAAGCCGAAGGTGCTCTCGAACAGACGGGCACCGGCGACCACACCGGAGGCGCAGTAGATGGTGAAGAACACCAGGATCACCAGCGCGGAGAAGATGCGCAGCAGGCGGCTGTTGTCCTCGAAGCGATTGGTGAAGTAGTCCGGCAGGGTCAGGGCGTTACCATTGTGCTCAGTCTGCACGCGCAGGCGACCGGCCACGAACAGCCAGTTCAGGTAGGCACCGATGACCAGGCCAATGGCGATCCAGCTCTCCGAGATACCGGCAACGAAGATGGCGCCCGGCAGGCCCATCAGCAGCCAACCGCTCATGTCCGAAGCACCGGCGGACAGCGCGGTGACGAAGCTGCCGAGGCTGCGGCCACCGAGGATGTAGTCGGAAAGGTTCTTGGTACGCAGATAGGCGATCAGACCGATCAGCACCATGGCGGCGATGTACACCACGAAGGTGACGAGCATTGGAGTACTAGCTGTCATTTGGGGGGCTCCCCTCTCGTTTGTTGTTATAGGGCGTGAACTCGGCCACTCCCAGCATTGGCAAAACGCATTCGCTCGGGGCGAACACCACGCAAGAACCACGCCGTGTTGATACGGATCATGGGCGGTGGTACCCGGTTCATCCTAGGCTATCTACGAAAAGCATTGGCCTTCGGCGTTCTTTCGTACAGAGCCTAGCAAGACACCGGCAAAAACGGCCTGATAACAGCCGACGGCGGAATGTAGAGGTTGCACTGCGTCTGCTTCTTGCAAAAAACTCTGGATTTTTTGCAGGAAACTCCAGCACCGGCCACTTACCGACGTGCGTGCCATCAGCGCGAGGCGCGCGATCATACCTGCCGGTAGGGCAGATAACCACGGGCCTCTTCGGCATAGGCGCGCACGCCTGGGCGCTCCTGCTCGAGAAAATCCGCCACGGCGGCACGCAAGCCAGGATGGCAGAGACGGTGCCAGGAATGCGTGATAACCGGCTCGAAACCACGAATCAGCTTGTGTTCGCCCTGCGCGCCGGCATCGAAGCGGGCATAACCGGCATCGATGGCCAACGCCATGCCCTGATAGAAACAGGTCTCGAAATGCAGCCGGTCGAACTCGGCCAGGCAGCCCCAGTAGCGCCCATAGAGGGTAGCACCGCCCACCAGACAGAAGGCCATGGCCACCGCCCGGCCATGCTGGCGCGCCAGCACCAGGCGAATCGCCTCGGGCATGCGCTCGGCCAGCAGACTGAAGAAGGTGCGCGTCAGATAGGGTGCCTGGCCGCGCACATGGTAGGTGTTGGCGTAGCAGTGGTAGACGAAATCCCAGTCCGCCTCGCTCAGCTCATGGCCCTGGCGCCAGTCGAACTCGATGCCCTGCCCGGCCACCTGCTCCCGCTCCTTGCGCATCTGCTTGCGTTTGCGCGAGCTGAGCGCATCGAGAAAATCCTGAAAGTCGCGGTAACCCCGATTGTGCCAATGAAACTGGCAGCCCAGCCGTTGCAACCAGCCATCGCGCCCGGCCAGTACCTGATCGCAAGCCGGCGAAGTGAAGTTGAGGTGCATGCTCGACAGCCCCTCGCCCTCCAGCCCGGCGCTCAGGGCATCGAGCAATTGCTCCGCCGCCTGCGCCGTGCCGAGCAGGCGCGCGCCAGCGACTGGCGAGAACGGCACGGCGCCAAGCAACTTGGGGTAATAGGCAATACCGGCACGCCGACAGGCATCGGCCCAGGCATGGTCAAACACGTATTCGCCATAGGAATGCTGCTTGAGATAGGCCGGCAGCGCCGCCTGCACCTGCCCGTGCTCATCGCACCAGAGGCGATGCGATGGCTGCCAGCCACTGTGCCCGCCAACACTGCCGCTGTCCTCCAATGCAGAGAGAAAGGCATGGCGCACGAAGGGCTGCGGCTCGGGTAACAGTGCATCCCAGGTAGCAGCCGGCAGCGCATTGAGTGAGTCGAGGCTCTGTAAGGGCATGACGAAGATCTCGTGGCGCGAACGACATCGGCACAGGATGACAGTCCGCAGGTGGCCTGTCAGCGTTCAGGCGAGCAGGCTGCGGTCGAAGATGAAGGCGCCCGTCGCCACCGGGCGATGCTCTAGCAAGTTCTGTGGGCGGCCCATCTTCGGGTAGTTCTTCTCGCCGGTGTCATGGATCCAGCCTTGCGCCTTCATTCTGTCCAGGCGCCCGCGCAAGGTGGTGTGCTGCAGCGGCTGGCCCAGGCAGGCCTGGAACGCGCCGAGCGCATCGGTCACGGTAAAGCGCGGCGCCAGCAGATACAGCGGCAGCGAGCTATACACCGACTTGCCCTGCAGGCGCTCCACCGCCAGGCGCACCAGTTGCGCATGGTCGAAAGGCAACGCCTGCTCGCCGCTGGTGACCGCCTGCACCTCGACGAAACGCAGGTTCTCGTCCTGCGCCTCGGCGTCCGGCGCGAACAACGCCAGATAGCAGGTGCTCAACGACCAGCCACGCGGATCACGCACGCCATTGCCCACCGTCGCCACCTGTTCCAGATACTGTGGCTGCAACCTTGCCTTGTCCGCCAGGGCGCGGGCGGCGGCGGCATCCAGGCTGGCATCGGCACAACGACCGTTGACCAGCACACCCGGCAACGCCCATTGCCCGGCATAGGGTTCTCGTTGGCGGCGCAACAGCAGCACCTGCAAACCACCTTCACCCAGACGCAGGGCCACGATATCGACGCCCGCCAGAACCTCCACTGCACTCATCGCGCCCCTCACTTCTCCTTGCACTTATTTCATCTTGACCAATAAGCCGAGTTTTTTCACCTCTGGATGAGAAAAAACACTTGACCATATATTTCATCAGATGAAATATGTAGACAACCCAGGCACAGAAAGGAGACCCAGCATGAAGATCGCCAGCTTCGACGTCGATGCACAGAAAGGCTTCACCCCGCTGTGCCCCGACGAACTGCCCGTGCCCGAAGGCGATGCCATAGTGCCCGCCTTGAACCAACTGGCTGCCCGCGCGCAATTGCGCATCGGCAGCAAGGATGCCCATAGCCCGCAGGCCGCCTGGGTGGTGCCGGAGCCTGCACAGATGCTGCAGCCGCTGCCACTGGCCAATGCCGACCTCACCTGGGTCAGCCATTGCGTACCGGGCACCCGCGGTTTCGAGCTGCTGGACGGCCTGCCCGCACCGCTGGATTACGACTATTTCGTGTGGAAAGGCGTTGAGCCGGATCTGCACCCCTATGGCGCCTGCTACCACGACCTGGCTGAGAAACGCAGCACGGGCGTGATCGAATTTCTTCGGCAAAATGGCGTCGACCTGGTATTGGTCGGGGGCCTGGCGCTGGATTACTGCGTCAAGACCACCGCCTTGCAACTGCGCCGTGCTGGCTTGCGGGTGATCGTCCACCTGCCAGCCTGCCGCGCCATCGCCGAAGATACAGCGGCAACAGCCTGCACATTGATGCGCGAACAGGGCATTCTCCTGACCGCCAGCCTGGATGAGCTGGACAGCGCCCTCACCAAGGAGCCCCCGTTATGAGCGAGAGCATTTTCGCCGAGCGCATCGTGCAGAACCTGCTCGATACCGACCTGTACAAGCTGACCATGATGCAGGCGGTGCTGCACAACTACCCCAACGCCGAGGTGGAATGGGAGTTCCGCTGTCGCAGCAGCGAAGACCTGACCCCTTACCTGGCCGAAATCCGCTACCAGATCGAGCGTTTGAGCGAGCTGAGCCTGAGCGTCGACCAGCTCGCCTTCCTCGAACGCATTCCCTTCATCAAACCCGACTTCATCCGTTTCCTCAGCCTGTTCCGCTTCAACATGCGCTACGTCCACAGCAGCATCGAAGACGGCCAGTTGAGCATTCGTCTGCGCGGCCCCTGGTTGCACATCATCCTCTTCGAGGTGCCGTTGCTGGCCATCGTCAGCGAGGTGCGCAACCGCTACCGTTACCGCGAAGTGCTGCTGGAACAGGCCGCCGAACGCCTCTATGAAAAACTCGACTGGCTCAAGGCAGAGGCCTCGCCCAGCGAGTTGGAGGGCTTCCAACTGGCCGACTTCGGCACCCGCCGGCGCTTCTCCTACCGCGTGCAGGAGCAGGCGGTGCACATCCTCAAGCGCGACTTTCCCGGGCGTTTCGTCGGCACCAGCAACCTGCACCTGGCGCGCGAATTCGACCTCAAGCCCATCGGCACCATGGCCCACGAATGGCTGATGGCCCACCAGCAACTGGGCCCACGACTGATCGACAGCCAGATTGCCGCGCTGGACTGCTGGGTGCGCGAATACCGTGGCCTGCTCGGCATCGCCCTGACCGACTGCATCACCATGGACGCCTTCCTGGCGGATTTCGACCTGTACTTCGCCAAGCTCTTCGACGGCCTGCGCCACGACTCCGGCGACCCGCTGCTGTGGGCAGAAAAAGCCATCGCCCACTACGAGAAGCTTGGCATCGACCCCATGAGCAAGACTCTGGTGTTCTCCGACGGCCTCGACCTGGCCAAGTCGCTACGGCTCTACCGTGCACTTTCCGGGCGAATCCACGTAAGCTTCGGCGTTGGCACCAACCTGACCTGTGACATCCCCGGCGTCGAGCCGATGAACATCGTGATCAAGATGATCGCCTGCAACGGTCAACCGGTGGCCAAGATCTCCGATACGCCCGGCAAGACCCAATGCCGCGACGAGAACTTCGTCCACTACCTGAAACACGTCTTTCGCGTCCCTGACGCCCAGTGAGGACACCGACATGAGCAACCGCCAAGCCGAAATCGCCGCAGCCCTCGACGTAGTGCCGCCCTTCGCCGACGAGGCCGCGCTGATCGCCCAGATCGAGAAGCGCAAGACCTTCATCAAGAACAGCCTGAAGAATGCCGGCCTCAAGGTGCTGGTGCTGGGCATCAGCGGCGGCGTCGACTCGCTGACCGCCGGGCGCCTGGCCCAGCTCTCGGTCGAGGAGCTGCGCGCAGAAACCGGCGACAGCAGCTATCGCTTCATCGCCGTGCGCCTGCCGTACAACGCTCAGCACGACGAGCACGATGCCCAGGACTCGCTGAAATTCATCCGCGCCGATGAAGAGGACACGGTCAACATCGCCAGCAGCGTGACCGGCCTCGGCGAGCAGGTCACCCACCTGCAGAAACTCAGCGACGCGCGCCGCGACTTCGTCGTCGGCAATATCAAGGCGCGCATCCGCATGGTCGCCCAGTTCGCCATCGCCAATGCCAACAATGGCCTGGTGATCGGCACCGACCACGCCGCCGAAGCGGTAATGGGCTTCTTCACCAAGTTCGGTGACGGTGCCTGCGACCTCGCCCCGCTGTCTGGCCTGGTGAAGAAGCAGGTGCGCGCCATTGCCGCGCACCTGGGCGCGCCGCAGCATCTGGTGATGAAGACCCCGACCGCCGACCTGGAAGAGCTGCGCCCAGGCAAACCGGACGAGGAAGCGCACGGCGTGACCTACGCCGAGATCGACGCCTTCCTGCATGGCGAGAAGGTCAGCGACGAAGCCTACGCCACCATCGTGCGCACCTACGACAACACCCGCCACAAGCGCGAGCTACCGCTGGTGCCCTGATAATTCGCAGGCATAACGAAGAAGCCGGGCATTACCCCGGCTTCTTCGTATTCGGCATGCGGATAGAGCGCCCGCTCAGAACCGTCCGTTGACCACTCGCTCGGCCGGGCGTGCGCTGCGCTCGCAGATTTCTCGCGGGCGACAACCGGCGACCGGCGCAGGCGGCGGCTGATCGGGCACGGTCGGCTCGCCCGGCTCCTGCGGCGGCACGGGTTTACCGGGCTGATCCGGCACATCGGGATTGGGCTGACCAGGAATGGCGGCAGCATTGAGGTCGACAAGGGACATGGCAGGCTCTCCTGAGCGTGGGCTGTAGCAGGTTGAGTGCGGCCCGCTCATGAAGATTCAGCCTTTTCGACCAATGACTTCGCCCATGAAAAAGCCGGGCATGGCCCGGCTTCGTAGCACTGCCAGGCACTCAGGCCTTGGGCAAGGTCACGCCCCTCTGCCCCTGGTACTTGCCACCGCGATCGCGATACGACACCTCGCAGGCCTCGTCGGACTGCAGGAACAGCATCTGCGCCACGCCCTCGTTGGCGTAGATCTTCGCCGGCAGGTTGGTGGTGTTGGAGAACTCCAGGGTCACATGGCCTTCCCACTCCGGCTCCAGCGGCGTGACGTTGACGATGATGCCGCAGCGCGCATAGGTGCTCTTGCCCAGGCAGATGGTCAGCACGTCTCGCGGGATGCGGAAGTATTCCACGGTGCGGGCCAGGGCGAAGGAGTTCGGCGGAATGATGCAGACATCGCTCTTGATGTCGACGAAGCTCTTCTCATCGAAGTTCTTCGGGTCGACGATGGCCGAGTGAATATTGGTGAACACCTTGAATTCATCGGCGCAGCGCACGTCGTAGCCGTAGCTGGACACGCCATAGGAGATCACGCGGCTGGCATCGGCACCCCGCACCTGGCGCTCGACGAAGGGCTCGATCATCCCCTGTTCCTGGGCCATGCGGCGAATCCACTTGTCCGATTTGATGCTCATGGCGAAGGTCCTGAATTGGGTCGTTGCAAGAAAGTGAGCGCATCTTACCGAGGCTGACGCCACGCTTCAAAGACCGGCAACAGGCTCATCACGCAATATTTGCGAAAAAAGCTGCATCCAGCATTCGCACTTGGCGATAAAAACACGTATGGTGTGATCACTGTGCTGCATGTGTCACCGCGAATCGCTACATGATGCCTAGATTTCGATCCAAACATCGTCGACTCCTAGTACTCGTTGCACTCAGTCCCGGCCTGGGCTTTTCCGAGGCTGTTATCAATTCTGTTTAGGAGACATCACATGTCCAATCGTCAGAACGGCACCGTCAAGTGGTTCAACGATGAGAAAGGCTACGGCTTCATCACCCCGCAATCCGGTGACGACCTGTTCGTACACTTCAAAGCCATCCAGGCTGACGGCTTCAAGACCCTGAAAGAAGGCCAGCAGGTCTCCTTCGTGGCTACCCGTGGCCAGAAAGGCATGCAAGCTGAAGAAGTTCAGATCGTTGGTTGATCTGCGCTGATCGCTTGAAAAAGAGCCCCGCCTAGTGCGGGGCTTTTTTATTGCAGCGCAAAAGCGAATTCATGCTCGCCGCTGAGCCTGGCTAGCGCCGATCCCGCAGGCAATAAAAAACCCGTCGATCTTGCGATCGACGGGTTTCGTATATGGCGCAGCGGACGGGACTCGAACCCGCGACCCCCGGCGTGACAGGCCGGTATTCTAACCGACTGAACTACCGCTGCGTGTCGGTTGGACTTGCGTCCAAGGAACTCATGAAACTCTGTAGCATCCGATGGCGCCCTGGCGGGCCTTGCCATCTCGAACCGAGCGAAACTCGATCCGGGAAATAATGGCGCAGCGGACGGGACTCGAACCCGCGACCCCCGGCGTGACAGGCCGGTATTCTAACCGACTGAACTACCGCTGCGCGTCGGCTGGACTTGCGTCCAAATTCGCTAATGGTGGGTGGTGACGGGATCGAACCGCCGACCCTCTGCTTGTAAGGCAGATGCTCTCCCGGCTGAGCTAACCACCCATGTGCCTTAGCGAGGCGCGCACTTTATGCAGGCAGCGGCGCTAAGTCAACACCCTGCTTGAATTTTTTCTGAAATAAAGCGCCTGACCTCAGTCCATCTCACCGCACAGCTCGGCCGCCCTCAGCAGGGCCGCCGCCAGGCTGTGGCGCTCCCAGTCCGCCAATGCGGCGAAACGCTGATTGAATTCCGGCGGCATCAAGGACGAGGCCTGCTGGATCAGCTCACGACCGGCATCGGTGATCAGCAACCACTGACGGCGGCGATCCTGATCGTCGCGCTGGCGCTGCAGCAAACCGCGCTCCTCGAGGCGGTCGAGCAGCCCGGACAGCGTCGCGGCCGTCAGACTGACACGACTGCTGAGCACACTGGCAGTCAGCCGCGTCTCGCTGGCCAGCACCTGCAGCACCATCAGTTGCATGGGCGTCAGCCCGCCGAAACGAGACAGGCGCTTGGCGTGCACCTCCCCCGCTTGCTGAAGGCGCCGCAGCGCCTGAAACAGGGGCATCTCGAAGGCCATGACGGATGACAATTCTATTTCATCAGGAACTTTTTTATCACTCATAAGCACCAATTCGTACCAACCAAAACTTTGACATGAAAGCATTTTTTTGGTTTGGTGTAAAAGGTTCGACCACGAACCACTCCCCAACGGCAACACCGGTAAGGAACTTATGTGCGGAATAGCTGGAGAACTACGTTTTGATCGACGCCCCGCGGATCTGGCGGCAGTCGAACGCATCACCCATCACCTGGCCCCTCGTGGTCCAGACGCCCACGGCTTCCATAGCCAGGGCCCCATCGCCCTCGGCCATCGTCGGCTGAAGATCATGGATCTGGCCGAAGCTTCGGGCCAGCCGATGATCGACAGTGACCTCGGTCTGTCCATGGTGTTCAACGGCGCCATCTACAACTACCCCGAATTGCGTGCCGAGCTGGAAACGCTCGGCTATCGCTTCTTCTCCGGCGGCGACACCGAGGTGCTGCTCAAGGGCTACCACGCCTGGGGCGAAAAGCTGCTGCCCAAGCTCAACGGCATGTTCGCCTTCGCCGTCTGGGAGCGTGACAAGCAAAGCCTGTTCATTGCCCGTGACCGCCTCGGCATCAAGCCGCTGTACCTGTCGCGCACTGGCGAGCGCCTGCGCTTCGCCTCTTCGCTGCCGGCCCTGCTGCAAGGCGGCGACATCGCCAAGACGCTGGATGCCGTCGCCCTCAACCACTACCTGAATTTCCACGCCGTGGTGCCGGCACCGCGCACCATCCTGGCTGGCGTGCAGAAGCTGCCGCCCGCCACCTGGATGCGTGTCGATGCCGACGGCCAGGTCGAGCAACAGACCTGGTGGACGCTGCAGTTCGGCCCGCAGGGCGAGGAAGTGGGCTACGGCTTTGAAGAATGGCGCGACCGCACGCTGGAAGCCATGCGCGAAGCGGTGGAGATTCGTCAGCGCGCAGCGGTGGACGTCGGTGTGCTGCTCTCCGGCGGCGTCGACTCGAGCATGCTGGTGGGCCTGCTGCGTGAAGCGGGCGTGGAAAACCTGCTGACCTTCTCCATCGGTTTTCAGGACGCCGGCGGCGAACGCGGCGACGAGTTCCAGTATTCGGATCTGATCGCTCAGCGCTTTGGCACCCGCCACCACCAGTTGCGCATCGGCGAGCACGAGATTCTCGAGCAACTGCCGCAGGCCTTCCGCGCCATGAGCGAGCCGATGGTCAGCCACGACTGCATCGCCTTTTACCTGCTCTCTCGCGAAGTGGCCAAGCACTGCAAGGTGGTGCAGAGCGGCCAGGGCGCCGACGAGCTGTTCGCCGGCTATCACTGGTACCCGCAGGTCGATGGCGCCAAGGATGCCTTCGCCGCTTACCGCGCGGCCTTCTTCGACCGCGAGCACGACGAGTACGCCGCCTGCGTACAACCGGCCTGGCTCACCGATGACATGGCCGGCGAGTTCGTCCGCGAGCATTTCGCCCAGCCTGGCGCCGAGGCGGCAGTGGACAAGGCGCTGCGCCTGGACAGCACAGTGATGCTGGTGGACGACCCGGTCAAGCGCGTGGACAACATGACCATGGCCTGGGGCCTGGAGGCGCGCACGCCGTTCCTCGACTACCGCGTGGCGGAGCTGTCAGCGCGTATCCCCGCGCAGTTCAAGCTGCCCGAAGGCGGCAAGTACGTGCTCAAGGAAGCCGCACGCAAGGTCATCCCCAGCGAGGTGATCGACCGGCCCAAGGGCTACTTCCCGGTACCGGGCCTCAAGCACCTGGAAGGCGCCACCCTCGGCTGGGTACGCGACCTGCTGCTCGACCCCAGCCAGGATCGCGGCCTGTTCAACCCGAACATGCTCGACCAGTTGCTGACTAACCCACAGAGCCAGCTAACACCGCTGCGCGGCTCCAAGCTGTGGCAGTTCGCGGCCCTCAACCTGTGGCTGAGCGAACAGGGCCTGTAACCCGGGCAGGGGCGGTTCTCGCACCGCTCCTGCAGGACCAACCCACCCCGGATGTCATCCGGGGCATGACATTACCCCGGCTCGCACCGGAGGAAGAGATCAAGGACAACTCATGCGCTCCCCTGCCTTCAAGCAACGCCTGATTCGCGGCCAGACACCTTCCTACGAACGCCTGCAAGCGCGCCTGGCCGAGGATCACACCAGCGAGCCAAGCCAACCGCAGGCCATCCATTGTGGCTGGGGTCGCCTGCTGATCGGCCATACCTACCCGGATGCCACGGCACTGGCCGAAGCGCTGTTGGGTGAACAGACCGGCGAGCGTGACATCGCCCTGTACGTCGCCGCGCCGCATCAGGTGCTGGCCCACGCCCCGCAGCAACTCTTTCTCGACCCGTCCGACACCCTGCGCCTGTGGTTCACCGACTACCGCCCAGCACGCCGCAGCTTCCGCGGCTTTCGCATTCGCCGAGCGCAGAGCGATGCCGACTGGCAGGCCATCAACTGCCTGTACCAGACCCGCAACATGCTGCCCATCGACCCGGCCAAGCTCACCCCCTACAACGAAGGCGGCCCCACCTACTGGCTGGCCGAGGACGAAGACAGCGGCGCGGTGATCGGCAGCGTCATGGGCCTCAACCACCAACGCGCCTTCCGCGACCCGGAGAACGGCAGCAGCCTCTGGTGCCTGGCGGTCGACCCGCAATGCAGCCGCCCCGGCGTCGGCGAGGTGCTGGTGCGTCACCTGATCGAGCACGGCATGAGCCGTGGTCTGAACTACCTCGACCTGTCGGTGCTGCACGACAACAAGCAGGCCAAGAAGCTCTACGCCAAGCTGGGCTTTCGCGAGTTGCAGACCTTCAGCATCAAGCGCAAGAACGGCATCAACCAGCCGCTGTTCCTCGGCCCCGGCCCGCAGGCCGAACTCAACCCCTACGCGCGCATCATCGTCGACGAGGCGCTGCGCCGCGGCATCGAGGTGCAGGTGGATGACGCCGAAGCCGGGCTGTTCACCCTCAGCCACGGAGGCCGACGCATCCGCTGCCGCGAATCGCTGTGCGACCTGACCAGCGCCGTGAGCATGACCCTGTGCCAGGACAAGCGCCTGACCCACCGCGCCCTGTCGCGTGCCGAGCTCAGTGTGCCGGCGCAATGCCTGGCCGGCAGTGCCGAAGAAAACGCCGCTTTCCTCGCCGAACACGGTGCGGTGGTGGTCAAGCCGGTGGACGGCGAACAGGGCCAGGGGGTGGCGGTGGATCTGCGCACGCCGGGCGAGGTGCAGGAAGCCATCGAGCGCGCCAGCGTGTTCGACCAGCGCGTACTGCTGGAGAGCTACCACGAAGGTCACGACCTGCGCGTGCTGGTGATCGGCTACGAGGTGGTGGCTGCCGCCATTCGCCGCCCGGCCGAGATCATCGGCGACGGTCACCACAGCATCGGTGAGCTGATCGACGCCCAGAGCCGCCGTCGCCAGGCCGCCACTGGCGGCGAGAGCCGCATCCCCAAGGACGCCGAAACCCTGCGCACCCTGCACGGCGCCGGCCTCGACTACGACAGCGTGCTGCCGGCCGGCCAGCGCCTGGCGGTACGCAAGACCGCCAACCTGCATACCGGCGGCACCCTGGAGGACGTCACCGAGATCCTCCACCCGACCCTGCGCGACGCTGCCATCAAGGCCGCGCGCGCTCTGGAAATTCCGGTGGTCGGCCTCGACCTGCTGGTGCCGGCCGCCGATCAGCCGGAACACGTGTTCATCGAGGCCAACGAGCGTGCCGGCCTGGCCAACCACGAACCGCAGCCGACCGCCGAGCGCTTCGTCGACCTGCTGTTCCCGCTGAGCCAGGCGACCGGCTGATGCCGTGGGTGCAGGAACGGATTCATCTGCGGCGTCACGAAACGATCGCCGCTGAATTCGTTCCTACCTAGCAGGCCGTTGAAAAACGTAGGCGAGGCAGTCAGTGCAAGGCAAAAACAACCGAAAAAGCGCAGTTTACGCGTTGTAAATGAGCATTTTGAGGCTGTTTTTAACGCAGCAATGGCAACGTAGGTAGTTTTTCAACTGCCTGCAAGAGAAAGCCTCCGCAATAGAAACAAGGAGACTCCATGCAACAACTCCCCGAACCCGACCTCGAATACCTGCAGAAGGTATTGCTGGAGATGCTCGCCATCCCCAGCCCCACAGGTTTCACCGACACCATCGTGCGCTACGTCGCCGAACGTCTGGAAGAACTGGAAATTCCCTTCGAGCTGACCCGTCGTGGCACCATCCGCGCCACCCTGCGTGGACGTCAGAGCGAATACGAGCGCTTCGACCGCGCCGTCTCGGTACACCTGGACACCATTGGCGCCGCCGTCCGCGAGATCAAGGAAAACGGCCGTCTCGGCCTGGCCCCGGTGGGCTGCTGGTCGAGCCGCTTCGCCGAAGGCAGCCGCGTCAGCCTGTTCACCGACAACGGCGTGATCCGGGGCAGCGTATTGCCGCTGCTGGCCTCGGGGCATGCCTTCAACACCGCAGTCGACACCCTGCCAGTGAGCTGGGATCACGTCGAACTGCGCCTGGACGCCTATTGCGCCACCCGCGCTGACTGCGATGCGCTGGGTATCTCCGTGGGCGACTTCATCGCCTTCGACCCACTGCCGGAATTCTCCGAAAGCGGGCATATCAGCGCCCGCCATCTCGACGACAAGGCCGGTGCAGCAGCGCTGCTGACGGCACTCAAATCCATGCGCGATCATGGCCTGCAACCCTTGATCGATTGCCACCCGCTGTTCACCATCACCGAGGAGGTCGGCTCTGGCGCTGCCGCCGCCCTGCCCTGGGACGTCAGTGAATTCGTCGGTATCGATATCGCCCCGGTCGCCCCGGGCCAGCAGTCCAGCGAGCACGCCGTCAGCGTGGCCATGCAGGACTCCGGCGGCCCCTACGACTATCACCTGTCACGCCAGTTGCTGCGTCTGGCCGCGGAAAACGAGATTGCGGTGCGCCGTGACCTGTTCCGCTACTACCACAGCGATGCCCAGTCGGCGGTCGCTGCCGGCCACGATATCCGCACCGCCCTGCTGGCCTTTGGCTGCGACGCCACCCATGGCTACGAGCGCACCCATATCGACAGCCTCAAGGCGCTGACCCAGATCCTCACTGCCTACGTACTCAGCCCACCCGTCTTCGCCAGCGACGCGCAACCCGCGCAAGGCTCGCTGGAGCGTTTCAGTCATCAACTGGAGCACGAAGCGCAGATGGAAAGCGATACCCGTGTTCCGCCTGTCGACAGCCTGCTCGGCCAGCGTGAACAGGACGCTTGAAGGCCGCCCTGCATAAAGGCAAAGTGACACAAGAATGAAGGGGGAACGCGAGTTCCCCCTTTTTCAGCCCTGCCAACCCGAGCCGCCCGCTCGCGATAAGAATGACTCTGGCCCAGAGGTTCGTGGATGCCTCGTTTCTGCCTGGCTTTTTTGCTCTTCTGGCTGGCCTGCCCGAGCTGGGCAGGGCAACCCATGCCGCTGGACAGGGAAGACTTGCGCCTGTCCCTGAGCCCCTATCTGGGCTACTACGAAGACAAGAGTGGCAGCATGAGCGTCGACCAGGTGCTGGCCCTGGATGCGGACGCCTTCGCGCCGATCCAGGCCGCGCAACCGAACCTGGGCAAGAACGCTTCGGCCTGGTGGTTCAAGGTCAGCCTGGATAACCGCCTCGGCCATGCCCTGGGCGGCTACCTGGAGGTCAACTACCCGCTGCTCGATCATATCCAGGTCTATCAGCTTGGCCCTGATGGGCAGCGCCTGGAACAGGAGAGCGGCGATCATTTCGCCTTCGCCCAGCGTCCGGTGCAGGTGCGCAACTTCTGGTTTCCCCTGCAGCTCGAACCTGGCACCAGCACCCTGCTGGTCAGGGTGGAAACCACCAGCACGGTATTCGTGCCGATGTACTTCGCCACCTATGGCGCCAGCGCCGCCGCCCAGGAAAACCTCATGGGTCTCAACGGCGCGTTCTACGGCGTGCTGTTCGCCATGTTCTGCTACAACCTGTTCCTCTACCTGTCGCTGCGTGAATCGGCCTACCTCTGGTACCTGGCCTACAGCCTCAACGTCGGCCTGCTGGCCACCTGCTTCGACGGCATGCTGTTCAAACTGCTGCCCGAACACGTGGCGCTGCAGTCGGTAGCCATCTACATCCTGATGTACCTGCATTGTCTCACCGCCATCCAGTTCAGCCGGCATTTCCTCCATATCCGCCAGTATTTCCCGCGCCTGGATATCGGCTTGCGCCTGCTGATGCTGGCGTGCGTCGGTTGCCTGATGTCGGTGCCGCTGATCGGCTTCGCCGCCTGGAACATCCTCGCCAGCCTGACCGTCTCGCTGGTGTCGCTGATCCTCCTGCTGACCGGCCTTTACGCCTGGCGCCGTGGTGTGCGCTACGGCTCCTATTACACCCTGGCCTGGGCCATATTGCTGTTCGCCTTCATCCATGCCACCACCGGCTCGCTGGGCCTGGAGCTGTTCGGCGTGTTCGGTGGCGCGGCGGTGAAGATCGGCGTGACCATCGAGCTGATCACCCTCTCCATCGGCCTGGCCGACCGCATCAACCTGCTCAAGGAAGAAGGCTTCCAGTCGCGCCGTGCGGCCGAGCAGGCGGCGTTCGAGAACCAGGCCAAGAGCCGGTTCCTGGCCAAGATGAGCCATGAGATTCGCACCCCGCTCAATGGCGTACTGGGCATGCTGCAATTGCTGCGCGAAACCCAGCTCGACCGCAGCCAGCGCTTCTACGTGGACACCATCGCCAGCTCCGGTAGCTCGCTGATGGCGGTGATCAACGACATCCTCGACTACGCACGTATCGAGTCCGGCAAGCTGAGCCTGGAGCAGATCGACTTCGACCTCGAAGAGATGATTTCCGAAACCCTCAGCCTGTTCACCGGCCAGGCCCTGGACAAGCACCTGCGCCTCTACGTGAGCCTGGAAAATGGCGTGCCGCGACGTATCCAGGGCGACCCGACACGGCTCAAGCAGGTACTGATGAACCTGCTCAGCAATGCCCTCAAGTTCACCGCCGAAGGCCATGTCGCCCTCAGCATCAGCCGGCGCAACGACAGCCAGGGCGCCGCCAGTCTGGTCTTCGCCGTCAGCGACAGCGGCATCGGCATCAGCGAGCAGGTGCTGGCCAAGCTGTTCGACTCCTTCGCCCAGGGCGACTCCAGCACCACCCGCCGCTATGGTGGCAGTGGTTTGGGTCTGGCCATCAGCAAGGAGCTGGTGGAAATGATGGGCGGGCGTTTCGAGGTGCAGAGCACCCTCGGCCAGGGCACTCGCTTCGCCTTCGAGATAGCCCTGCCGCAGGCTATCGAGCCACCGGACGAGCTCGCTCGCCTGCTCGCTGGGCGCATGGCCCTGCTCGCCTCGCTGGATGGCCTGGGGCTGGACGCCATGAGCCGCCTGCTCGGGCGCTGGGGCATGCGCACCGAGCGCTGCCAGACACCGGAGCGCTTGCATGAATATCTGGAAGACTTCAAGGTCGCACCGCTGCTGGTATTGATCGCCCCCTGGCCCGGCAGCGTCACGCACTGGCTGGAGTCACTGAGCACGCAGTTGCAACCTGGCCAGCGCGTGCTACTGGTGTGCCCGCCGGAGCACTGCCATACCCTACCCTCCGGCCAGGGTCTGCGCCTGCAGTACCTGGCCCAACCCGTTGCCGTCAACAGCCTGCGCCAGGCCCTCGACGAGCTCTATCAGGAACCCCGCGCACAGGTGCATACCTTGGTTCGAGAAATACGCAGTGAAAACGGCGATGCGCCGTGCATTCTGGTGGCCGAAGACAACCCGGTGAACCAGTTGGTGGTTCAGGGCTTCCTCAAGAAGCGCGGCTATGACGTGCGCCTGGTCAACAACGGCAAGGCAGCGGTGGAAACCTACAGCCAGGCACCGGAGGCCTTCCATCTGGTGCTGATGGACTGCGAGATGCCGGAAATGGACGGCTTCGAGGCCACCCGCGACATACGCCGCCTGGAGCGCAACCGGCAATTGCCGCCTGTGCCGATCATCGCCCTGACTGCGCATATCCTGCACGAACACCGGCAGCACGGCCTGGATGTCGGCATGAATGACTTTCTCAGCAAACCCCTGGACAGCACACTGCTATACGACACCCTGGAGCGCTACCTGAGCCCGCGCTCGGAGCCCTGACAGCGCAACACCGGAGCCCCACCGTGCTGATACCGCCTCACCTGTTGCAAGCCGATACCCTCACCGCCCTGATCGAAGACTTCGTCACCCGTGACGGCACCGACAACGGGGACGAAACGCCGTTGGAAACCCGCGTGCAACGGGTGCGGCGTGCCCTGGACAAGGGTGAGGCAGTGATCGTCTTCGACCCCGACAGCCAACAGTGCCAACTGGCGCTCAGGCGCGACGTACCCAAGGAGTGGATCGACGCCCTGCGCGAAGAATCCTGACCTCATCCACGCCAGGACACTTCTAAAAACGTAGACGAGGCAGCCAGCACAAGGCAAAAACAGGCGAAAAAGCGGAGTTTACGAGCTGTAAATGAGCATTTTGAGCCTGTTTTTAACGCGGTGATGGCAACGCAGTTAGTTTTTAGAGGTGTCCGTAGCGACGCGCCAGCCAGTAATCGACGCTCAACCAACGCCCCGCCCCACTGAAGAACAGCGCCACCAGCATCAGCAGATAAGTGGCGGCGAACTCGATGCCATTGTTCAGCACCACGAACTTGCCGCTGCTCGTCAGCCAGTCGTAATTGCCGTGCTCACGCAGGATGGCGCGCGCCCGTTCGAGCTTTTCCGCCGCGGCCAGCACGCGCTCGTTGGCGAAGGGCGCGGATGGGTCGGCAATCGCCTGCCAGCCATAGGGCCAGTGCACGGTGAAGATCGCCACCAGCATGGTGATGATCAACGGGATGCTCACCCAGCGCAGCGCCAAGCCGAACAGCAGCAAGATGGCGCCACCGGCCTCGGTCAGCGCCGCGGCCCAGGCCAGCAGTTCGGGAAATGGCAGGCCTAGTCCCCAGTCCGGGTTGCCGAACCAGGCGGCGGTGGCATCGATATCCTTGAGTTTCTGCGTGCCAGCCATCCAGAACACCGGCACCAGATACAGGCGCAACAGCAGCGGTCCGAGAAAATCCAGGCGCCGAGACGCCTCCAGCGCATCCTGGCAGCGATTGAGTAGAGCGATCATGAGTCAGTCCTCGGCGGGGGGAAACCAGATATCCCGTGCCTGCCAGTCGTCCAGCAGCGCGCGGGCGTTGTCGAAATAGACACCGTCGGCAAGCAGGCCGTGGGCATTGGCCAGGTCTCGCAGAGCCTGCATCACCGGCTCATTGGTTTGCAGACGCAGTGCGAGCTGATAGGCGAAGGGCGTTAGCTGCATGAAGCGCACCTTGTCCTGGCTATCGCGCCAGACCAGCAGGCAGGTTGGCTGTGCTGGCGGTTGCAGCGGGCGGTGCTCGCCCCCTATCAATTGCACCGGCCAGCGGTAGGCCAACGGCCAGGCCAATGGCGACCAGCCTTGTGCAGGCAGTTGCGCCGCGCTGACGTCCAGCGCCAGCTCGACCCACTCGTAATGCGCCAGCTCCAGCATGAACGGCGGATCCTCCGGCTCGGCGCGATACCCCTGCTGCAACCAGGCGATGAACTCCTGGCTGATCTGCGGAAAGTACGGAGTCGCCGCCCGATGCTCGGCGAAGAAGGCGTGCAACAGCCGCTGCCAACGCTCGCTTGCTAAAACCTCGCGCAGCACCGGAAAGGCACTGCCAACCAGGCTGGCGACATTGTTGAAGAACAGCTCCTCATAGATCGCCATGCGCTCTACCGGAACGCCCGGCAACAGCGCCTGAGCCTCGGGCTGGCGGATGCGCGCAGCGAAGTCGCGCTGTAGTTGCACGCCGCTCATGTGCCGTACCTGCTCAGCGGTTGTGCGGCCTGCTGCAGGCTGCGGATATGTGCCAGCTCGGCATACAGCTCGGCCAGCGGCGGGAAGTTGAAGTCGCGCTCCAGCAGGGTCGGGCGCAAACCATGTCTCGCGTAGGTGGCACTGAGCAACGCCCACACCGGGTCGATCACCGGCGCACCATGGGTGTCGATCTTCAGATCCTCGGCCTGGTCGTAGTGACCGGCGACATGCAGATAAGCGATGCGCTCGCTCGGCATCGCCGCGATATAGGTAACGGCATCGAAGCCGAAATTCAGGCTGTTGACGTAGACGTTGTTGACGTCCAGCAGCAGTTGGCAGTCCGCGCGTTCCAGCACCGCACGGACGAAATCCGCCTCGTCCAGCTCGCCTGGCAGGCGTGCATAAGCCGAGACGTTCTCGATGATCAGCGGTCTTCCCAGCACGTCCTGAACGATGCGCACGCGCTCGGCGATGCGCTCGATAGACTCCTCGGAAAACGGCAACGGCATCAGGTCATAGAGCTGACCCTCGTCGGCACAGGCCGACAGATGCTCGCTGTAAGCCAGCACACCGTGCTCGTCGAGAAAGCCCTTGATGGCGTGCAGCAGCTCCATGTTCAGCGGCGCAAAGCCGCCGAGGTTGAGGGACAGACCATGGCACAACAGCGGCCGGCGCTCGCTCAGGGCGCGCAACTGCTTGCCCAGTCGACCCCCGACACCGATCCAGTTCTCCGGCGCCACTTCCAGGAAGTCGGCACCGCTGGCGTCATCGGCAATCAGCTCGGCAAGCAGCCCGCGGCGCAAGCCCAGGCCGGCGCCATCCAGTTCAGCAAGTTGCATGATCCGCCCCTCTCGCCCTTACTCGCTCTTTTCGCCGCCGCATTTACCTTCGGCACCGGCTTTCTTCTCGGCACCGCACGAGCCTTCCTTGTCGGCCTTCATCTCACCGCCGCACTTGCCTTCACCGCAGGAACCTTCCTGGCTCTTCTCGCCAGCAGCCAGGCTGTAGCCGCTGCTCAGCTCCTGCGCGGCGAAAGGGTTGCTCGCGGCCTGTGCAGTAAAGGCCACGGAAGTCAGCAGCGCGGCGCCCAGGGTAGCGGTCAGGGTATTGAGTGGTTTCATGGCATCTCTCCATCGTTTCGGAATGCGGGGCCGGATTGGCGCCCTCGCAGCAATGGACGAGGCACAGGTGCGGGCGTTACAGCAGAGATAAAAATTTTCCGTAGCCCGGATGAAATCCGGGGGCGCTTTGCCCGCCACCAGTCGCGGCTACGACTGCTTGGAGGCAGGAGGTAGAACGAAGCAGGATGCCAGAGCCGAAAGCCCCCGCTGGTACAGAAACATCCACCACACCGCGGGAGGCGCTTCAGCGGCGAGGCTTTCGATAGCAGGTAGCCCGAACAACCACCTCGCGGTGTGCCAGGCGCAATGCTGGAGCAAAAAGAAGAGGTCAAGCTAATACAGCGGACTGCCGGAGTACAGCGGTAAGCCCATGATTGGAAGGGATTTTTCGTGCGAAGCAAAACGGGATGATGCGGAATTAAATGGAAGGCCCTACTATCGAATTAGTACCGCCATCCATCTGACCACTGTTGGGCATCATGACCGCACTTGCTACACATTCAACCTCAGGACTCCCGGGCCAAATAAATGAGCTAGCAGCACGCGCTCAGCGGGAATTTAACGACGTCTCGGACTTCATCTGGAAAGCCCCACGTCTCATCGATCATGAGAGGAAGTTGGAACTCTCCAAGCTGGATGCCTACTTTCCGAATCACCCCGAATTACGGAAACGTAGGTGGGAGTCAGAGTCGCACAAACTTGACCACACGTTTCCTTATCTCATTGCTGTGGGAAACTTATTTAGTGCTGTTTCACTATTTGAGTCATATCTACTTTTGTTGGCCGGTGAACTTCAACCGCATGTCAATGTTCAACTACAAGATGTAAAAGGTCAAGGCGTCAACCGTCTATTCAAATTTTTCCGGTTGGTAGGAATGTCTCTGGATCAGGTGCCCCTATACGAGCAGGTGCAAGCGGCAATCAAGATTCGTAACTGCCTTACGCATGCGAGCGGCATGTTAGCTTGGTCGCGTGAAAACGACGATCTTCGAAAGATCCAAAGCACTGGGGCGTATCTCAGCCCCGAACACCGAAAAATGCGCCTGGATAGAGGGCGCCAATTTGATGAAATTCTCGTCGGTGAGTCGGAGCTTGGTGACCGATTAGCCGTGGATAACCTATATTGCCATGTTCTGTGTAGCTATCTGCACACGTACTTCTCTGCTCTGTGTGAGACCGCTAAAGCTGTGTTTGCATCTCCGGAGTTCCAATAATGCCCAACCCGGCGCTCAACCTCGTTCCCTTCGGTCGCTGGATGCTGCGCGATAAAGCGGCGCAGCGCCAGTTAGCTCTACGTCATGTAGCACAAGCAGGTTCCGTATGATCATTGAATGTTCAAACTGCCGCCAATATGTCGAAGCAACGGAAGCAGGCTCGTACTGGCGCCATTTCGACGGACAGGAACCCTCGCGGCGCTATACCCTTCTTGCTTGTACTACCTGCCAAGAACCAATCCTCATTGGCCAGACGAACATCGGCAATATGGCCGAGGGTGACAAATGGGATATTCCATTCGTTGTCTTTCCGCAAGGTGACATTCGCGTCAATCCAAGCGCCCCCGTTGAGATTCGAGCAGCCTTTCAAGAGGCCTGCACTTGTTATCGCACTCAGGCATACACTGCGTCAGCCATCATGTGCCGTAAAACTCTGGAGGGCACTTGCGCCGCTCATGGTGTCGAGGAACGGAACCTCAGCGCGTCATTGAAGAAAATGAAAGAGCTCACACTCATTGATGATCGCCTCTTTGAATGGTCCGATGCTCTCCGTGTGGTAGGAAACGAAGCAGCGCATGGTGTGAATGTCGTTATATCCCAGGCCGACGCTAAAGACGCCATTGAGTTCACCAATGCTATCCTCGATTACCTATTTTCTTATCGAGACCGCTTCGAGCAATTCAAAAATCGTCGTGCAAGTGCAACATAACAATTGGTATATGGACTCTCCCCAAGCAGTAAAAAAGGGGACATAAAAAAGGGGGACAGATTCTGAGGAATCCCCACAAAAATCCCATTTTGATCAATGGGATAGCTTGAAGACGCCTGCATGAGTCGGGCAGTTTGGT
>NZ_JBQLIX010000029.1:0-69622 GCF_052156495.1 Pseudomonas sp. NCHU5216
CGGGGCCGGATGGCGGGGCCAAGCCTTTTTGCCTTCTTTTGTGGCGTTTGACAAAAGAAGGTCGCCGGGGGGCGAAATGGGAGACGTCAGCTAAGCGCCGATAAGCAGCTTGAACACCGAAAACAACACACAAACTTGCCAGTCCAGTGTCAACCACTGATTTTCCCGAGATTCCGCGAAGAACCTTATTTCCAACCGAACAAATGCTCGGCATTGCGGCTGCTGGCCTCGGCCAGCTCGGTGGCGTCCATGTCGCGCAGCAGCGCCAGGACGCTGCAGATTTCCGGCAGATACTCCGGGCTGTTGCGCTGGTGGGCATGCATCGATGGCGCCATGTCCGGCGCGTCGGTTTCCAGCACGATGGCCTCCAGCGGCAGCTCTGCCACCACCTTGTGCAGGCGCTTGGCTTGCGCCCAGGTGGCCGCGCCGCCGAGGCCGAGGCGAAAACCCAGCTTGATGTATTCGCGAGCTTCCTCGTAGCTGCCGGCAAAGGCATGGATGATGCCGCCACGGTGCAGGCGAAAGCGCTTCAGGGTGGCGATGGTCGCAGCATGGGCGCGGCGGACGTGCAGCAGCGCCGGTAACTCGAACTCGGCGGCCAGTTCCAGCTGCGCCTCGAACAGCGCCTGCTGGCGCGTGCGGTCGAGGTGTTCGAGGTAGTAGTCCAAGCCGAATTCACCAACGGCGCACAACTTGCGCTGCCCGGCCAGACGTTCCAGCCAGTCGCGCAACTGCTCCAGGTGCTCCGGGCGATGATCGTCCAGATATACCGGATGCAGGCCGAAGGCGGCATGCAGTCCTTCGTTCGCCTCCACCAACTGCCACAGGCGCTGCCAGTTGTCCTGGTACACGCCGAGCACCACCAGGCGCTCGACACCCCGGTCGCGGCAGCGGGCGAGCACCGCGTTGCGGTCGGTGTCGAATTCCGAAAAATCCAGATGGGTATGAGTGTCGATCAGGCGCATGAGCAGGCATAACCAATGGGCGAGGGTTCAGCTTACTGCCAATGTCGGGGGCGTTGGCGAGTTTTTCAGGCCCTGGTGTCAACTGACCCTAGGCACGCGCCAGAAAGCTGCGCTCGATGGCCTCGACACCCGGTTGGTAGTCGTCCTGCTCCACCGCACGCAGAGCCCAGGTCAACACCCGTTCGGCGATGCGCTCGTGCTGCTGGCACATGGCGTTGACCCGCAAGGGCAAGAAGTCCAGCAACTGATTGTCGCCGAAGGTGGCCAGGCGCAATGCTGACCAGGTGCTCTGCGGTTTCTCCTGGAGCAGGTCGAACACCCCTTCGAGCAGCACGTAGGCGGTGCTGACCAGGGCATCGGGCGGGCCGGCTTCGGCGAGCAGGGCCTGCATCTGCTGGTAACCGCTGCGGCGGTTGAACTGCTCGCCGTAGTAGACGCTGATGCGCCCCTCGAAACCCTCCAGGGCCTGGCGAAAGCCGCGCTCGCGTGCCTGGCTGATGACCAGTTCCGGGCGCGCGGCGAGCAGGCCGATATGGCGGGGCCTGGTCGGCAGCAGGCTGCTGGTGAGCTGGCGCCCGGCGGCCTCGTCATCGCTGACCACCGAGCGGATATGCTGCGGCGACAGCGCCCGATCCACGGCGATGATCGGCAGCCCGACGGCCACCAGTTCGGGGTACAGCGGGTCGTCCGGCGGCAGGCAACTGGCAACGATCAGCGCATCGCAGCGACGCGAGCGGAACAGCTCGAGCAACTGCCGTTCGCTGTGCGGGTCGTCGTCGGAGCTGGCAATCAGCATCTGATAGCCGGCGGCACGCGCCTTCTGTTCCAGCAGTTTGGCCAGGCGCGCATAGCTGGGGTTTTCCAGATCCGGCAGGATGAAGCCCAGGCAGCGGCTTTGCCCGCGGCGCAGGCTGGCGGCCTGCTGATCCGGGCGGTAACCATTCTCCTCGACCACCGCGAGCACGCGCTCGACGGTGCTCTGGCTGATTCGGCGCTTCTCGGCCTGGCCGTTGATCACATAGCTGGCGGTGGTCACCGAGACCTGCGCGAGGCGGGCGATGTCGCTGAGTTTCACGGGCGAATCCTGAACGGGGAGGCGATGATCGGGCTTCAAGGATTACCCATTATCGGCTAAGGTGCCAGTGTCAGGTGAAACGTTTCAGCAATTGATTGGTCAGTGCCAGGCCAGATAGACGAATACCGGGTGCCATGCAGCGCCTAGTCTTCACTGATAGTTTTTTCACAGGCTTTCAACCCATAACAAGATTCATCGTCGGTGCCGCCCAGGCTGGTCACCGGCTCCAAGCTGCCGGAGGTAACCCCCATGCTCGAACTCGATGCCAGCCAGATCCAGATGGGCCGCCAGGCGGCGGACAAGTCGGCGGCACTGGCCATGATTGGCGAGGCACTGGCGGCCGGCGGCCTGGCCACCCCGAGTTATCTCGAAGGGCTGCGCGCGCGCGAAGCGCAAGGCTCGACCTACCTGGGCCAAGGCATCGCCATTCCTCACGGCACGCCACAAACCCGCGATCAGGTACTCAACACCGGCGTGCGCCTGATCCAGTTCCCCGAGGGAGTGGACTGGGGCAACGGCCAACAGGTGTACCTGGCCATCGCCATCGCCGCGCAGTCGGACGAACACCTGCACCTGCTGCAACTGCTTACCCGTGCCCTCGGTGAGGGTGACCTGAGCCAGGCGCTGCGCGAGGCCCGTGAGCCCGAGCAGATCGTCGAGCTGCTGCAGGGCGCGCCGCAGGCGCTGGCGCTGGATGGGCAACTGGTCAGCCTGGGCCTGGCTGCCGAAGACTTCGACGAATTGCTGTGGCAGGGCGCGCGCCTGCTGCGCCAGGCCGGTTGTGCCAGCAGCGGCTTCGCCCTCGGCCTGGCGCGCAGCGAAGCACTGCCGCTGGGGGATGGCCTGTGGTGGCTGCACAGCGAGCAGAGCGTGCAGCGCCCCGGTCTGGCCTTCGTCACCCCGGCGCAAGCCCTGAGCTTTCGTGGGGAGCCGCTCAAGGGCCTGTTCTGCCTGGCCAGCCAGGGGGAGGCGCATCGCCAGGCCCTGGAGCGTCTGTGCGACGTGCTGATCGGTGGTCGAGCCGCCGAGTTGAGCGAAGCCAACGACAGCCGCCGGGTGATCGAAGCGCTCGGCGGCGAGGTGGCGCCGGACTGGCCCAAGGTGGCGGTGCCCCTGCTCAATGCCCATGGTCTGCATGCCCGCCCGGCCAAGGCGCTGAGCGAACTGGCGCAGCGCTTCGACGGCGAGGTGCGGGTGCGCCTGCTCGGTGACGAAGGCGCCGGGGTCTCCGCCAAGAGCCTCAGCCGGCTGCTGGCCCTCGGCGCCCGACGCGGCCAGGTGCTGGAGTTCAGCGCCGCGCCGGAAATCGCCGCCGACGCGCTGCCGGCGCTGCGCGCCGCGGTGGAAAGCGGCCTTGGTGAAGCAGTGGAGCCGCTGTTGAACGAGGCGGCGGAAGTGCCCGCCGTGCTGGCCGAGGAGCCGTTGCTGGCGCCGCCTGCTGGCAGCAAGGTACAGGCAGTCGCCGCTTCGCCCGGCATCGCCATGGGCCCGGCGCTGGTGCGGGTGATGCCGCGTTTCGAGTTCGCCGAGCAGGGCGCCGGCGTGGACAGCGAACGCCAGCGTCTGAATGAAGCCCTGGCTGCCATTGCCGCGCAGATCCAGCGCCTGGTGGATGGCGCCGGAGTGGCCAGCATTCGCGAAATCTTCAGCGCGCACCTGGCCATGCTGGAGGATCCGGCCTTGCGCGAGGACGTCGACGCCCGCCTGGAGACCGGTGCCAGCGCCGAAGCCGCCTGGCAGCAGGAGATCGAGACCGCCGCGCAGCGCCAGGAAGCCCTGCACGACATTCTGCTGGCCGAGCGTGCCGCCGATCTGCGCGACATCGGCCGCCGTGTGCTGGCGCATCTGTGCGGCATCGAGCTGCCGCGCGAACCCGACGAACCCTATGTGCTGGTGATGAGCGAGGTGGCGCCGTCGGACGTCGCCGCCCTGGATCGCCAACGTGTGGCCGGAATCCTCACCGCCAACGGTGGCGCCACCGCGCACAGTGCGATCATCGCTCGTGCTCTGGGTATCCCGGCGGTGGTCGGTGCCGGCGAGGCGATCCTGGCGCTGGCCCAGGGCACGCCGCTGCTGCTCGATGGCGACAGCGGCCTGGTGCGCATCGACCCGGACGAAGCCACCCGGCAGCAGGCCGTGCGCGAACGCGAGGCTGAGCAGCAGCGCCGCGAGCAGGCCCACGCCACCCGCCTCGAACCAGCGCTGACCCGCGACGGCGTGCAGGTGGAGGTGGCCGCCAATATCGGCGCGGCCAGCGAAACGGTGGGTGCCGTCGAGCTGGGTGCCGAGGCCGTGGGCCTGCTGCGCACCGAGCTGGTGTTCATGGAGCACGCTCAGGCGCCGAGCCAGGCGGCCCAGGAGCGCGAGTACCGCCGCGTGCTCGAAGCCTTGGGTGGGCGCCCGCTGGTGGTGCGCACCCTGGATGTCGGCGGTGACAAGCCGCTGCCCTACTGGCCGATGCCGGCCGAGGAGAACCCCTTCCTCGGCGTGCGCGGCATCCGCCTCAGCCTGCAGCGTCCGGAAATTCTCGAAACCCAGTTGCGCGCCCTGCTGACCTCGGCCGCAGGGCGCCCGCTGCGCATCATGTTCCCCATGGTCGGCACGATGGAAGAGTGGCGTACCGCGCGTGACCTGGCGCAGCGCCTGCGTGAGGAAATCCCGGTGCAGGATCTGCAACTGGGCATCATGATCGAAGTGCCCTCGGCGGCGCTGCTGGCACCTTTGCTGGCGCGCGAAGTGGACTTCTTCAGCATCGGCACCAACGACCTGACCCAATACTGCCTGGCCATCGACCGTGGCCACCCGCAGCTCTCGGCCCAGGCCGACGGCCTGCATCCGGCGGTGCTGCGCCTGATCGCCATGACGGTAGAGGCGGCCCACGCCCACGGCAAATGGGTGGGCGTATGCGGCGAACTGGCCGGCGACCGCCTGGCCGTGCCGCTGCTGGTGGGCCTGGGGGTGGACGAGCTGAGCGTGTCGCCGCGCAGCATCGCCCTGGTCAAGGCGCGCGTGCGCGAGTTGGACAGCCGTGAGGCGCGCACCCTGGCGCAGCGCGCGCTGACCCTGGAGAGCGCGGTCGCCGTGCGCGCCCTGGCCGGAGGCTTGCACTGATGGCACGGATTCTCACCCTGACCCTGAACCCGGCGCTGGATCTGACCCTGCGCCTAGACCAGTTGCAGCCCGGCGCGGTCAACCGCTGCCGGGATTTTGCCAGCCATGCCGCCGGCAAGGGGCTGAACGTCGCCCAGGTGCTGGCCGACCTCGGCCACACGCTGAGCGTCAGCGGCTTTCTTGGCCGCGCCAACGCCGCGCCGTTCGAGGCGTTGATGCACAAGCGCGGCTTTCGTGACCTGTTCGTTCGTGTGCCGGGCGAGACGCGCAGCAATATCAAGCTGGCCGAAGCCGACGGGCGCATCACCGACCTCAACGGCCCCGGCCCGCAGATCGAGGACGCTCATCTGGCACAACTGCTGAATGAGCTGCAGCCACTGCTGGCCGGGCATGACGCCGTGGTGGTGGCCGGCAGCCTGCCGCGTGGCGTATCGCCCGAGTGGTTCGCCAGCCTGCTCAAGCGGATCAAGAGCGCCGGCTTGCCGCTGGCCGTGGACAGCAGCGGCGCGGCGCTGAGTGCTGCGCTGAGCGTCACGCCCTGGCTGATCAAGCCCAACGAAGAGGAACTGGCCGAGGCCTGCGGCGCCGATCTGGCGGCGGCAGTGGCGCGCCTGCGCGGGCAGGGTATCGAGCACATCCTGCTGTCACGCGGCGCCGAGGGCGTCGACTGGCATGGCCCGAACATCGCCCTGCGCGCGCTGCCGCCACGGGTCGAGGTGGCCAGCACGGTGGGCGCCGGCGATTCGCTGCTAGCCGCCAGCCTGCACGGCCTGCTCGAAGGCTGGCCGGCCGAGCGCACTCTGCGCCTGGCCACGGCGGTGGCCGCGCAGGCGGTCACCCAGATCGGCTTCGGCATTCACGATATCGACCAACTGGCGCGGCTGCAGGCCGCTGTCCAGCTACAGCCCTTGCAAGAATAAGAGGCCCCGACCATGAATCTGTTGATCGTCACCGCCTGCCCCAACGGCCAGGTCACCAGCGTGCTCTGTTCGCGCTTGCTGCAGGCCGCCGCCGAGCGCCTGGGCTGGAAAGCCAAGGTCGAGGTGCATGACTCTCGCGCCATCGGCTCGCCGCTGAGCGAGGCCGATATCGCCGCCGCTGACTGGGTGCTGGTGGTCAAGACCGGCGACCTGCCGTTGGCCCGCTTCGCCGGCAAGCGCCTGGTGCAATCCACGCCAGCCGAGGCGCTGGCCGAGCCGCAGCGCTTTCTGCGCGAGGCGGCCGAGCGTGCCGAGCCCTATCAGGCCGTTGCCATGCCAGCAACCAGCGGTTCGCGCCGTCTGGTGGCCATCACCGCTTGCCCGACCGGCGTAGCGCACACCTTCATGGCCGCCGAAGCGCTGCAGCAGGCCGCCGCGCGCATGGGCATCGAGCTGCAGGTGGAAACCCGTGGCTCGGTGGGCGCGCGCAACCTGCTGGACGAGGCCGCCATCGCCGCCGCCGATGCTGTGCTGCTGGCCACCGATATCGAGGTGGACACCAGCCGCTTCGCCGGCAAGAAGGTCTACCGTTGCGGCACCGGCGTGGCGCTCAAGCAGCCGCAGCAGACCCTGGAGCGTGCGCTGAACGAAGCGCGACCGCTGGCCGAGGCCGCGTCGGTCGAGGGCAGTGCGCCTGCCAAGAGTGGCGAAAAGAGCGGGCCCTACAAGCACCTGCTGACCGGTGTGTCCTACATGCTGCCGATGGTGGTGGCCGGTGGTCTGCTGATCGCCTTGTCCTTCGTCTTCGGCATTGAGGCGTTCAAGGAGGAGGGCACCTTCGCCGCTGCCCTGATGAAGATTGGCGGCGACGCCGCGTTCAAGCTGATGGTGCCGGTACTGGCCGGTTACATTGCCTATTCCATCGCGGATCGTCCGGGCCTGGCGCCGGGGATGATCGGCGGCCTGCTGGCCAGCTCGCTGGGCGCGGGCTTCATCGGTGGTATCGTCGCTGGTTTTCTCGCCGGTTATTCGGCCAAGGCCCTGGCACAGTGGGTGCGCCTGCCGGCCAGCGTCGAGGCGCTCAAGCCCATTCTGATCATCCCACTGCTGGCCAGCCTGTTCACCGGCCTGGTGATGATCTACGTGGTCGGCACCCCGGTGGCCGGCATGCTGCAGTCGTTGACCACTTTCCTCGACGGCATGGGCAGCACCAACGCCATTCTCCTCGGCGTGCTGCTCGGCGGCATGATGTGCGTGGATCTTGGCGGGCCGATCAACAAGGCCGCCTACGCCTTCTCCGTTGGCCTGCTGGCGTCGAGCAGCTATGCGCCGATGGCGGCGACCATGGCCGCCGGTATGGTGCCGCCGATCGGCATGGCCATCGCCACCGTGCTGGCGCGGCGCAAGTTCGCCGACAGCGAGCGCCAGGCCGGCAAGGCCGCCGGGGTGCTGGGACTGTGCTTTATCTCCGAGGGGGCGATTCCCTTTGCTGCCAAGGATCCGCTGCGGGTGATCCCGGCCAGCATCGCCGGTGGTGCGCTGACCGGCGCGCTGTCGATGTACTTCGGCTGCAAGCTGATGGCGCCGCACGGCGGCCTGTTCGTGCTGCTGATCCCCAACGCCATCAACCATGCGCTGCTGTATCTGCTGGCCATCGTCGCCGGCAGCCTGCTGACCGGGGTGGTCTATGCGTTGATCAAGCAGCCCGAAGCTCAGCCCTTGGCCATGGAAGCGGCCTGATCAGTCACGAGGTGGCGTCGCGCAGCAAGGCGTCGCATCGTCCAACCCTTGCTCCAGCCCGTGCAGGATGGGGCAGTCCGGCCGCCCATCGCCCTGGCAACTGGCGGCCAGCTCGGCCAGGGTGTCGCGCAGGGCGCTCATCTCGGCGATGCGCCGTTCCAGCTCGGCGATATGCGCCTCGGCCAGCGCTTTTACATCGGCACTGGCGCGCTGCTTGTCCTGCCATAGCGCCAGCAGCCGGCTGACTTCCTCCAGCGAGAAGCCCAGATCGCGCGCCCGCTTGATGAAGGCCAGGCGGTGCAGATCCTGCTCGTTGTACTGGCGATAACCGCTCTGCGTACGCCCGGCGCGCGGCAGCAGGTCGATGGACTCGTAGTAGCGAATCATCTTGGCGCTGAGGCCGGTGTGTTTGGCGGCCTGGCCGATATTCATGGGCGTGGTCTCCAGCGGCTGAGCAGCAGCGCGTTGCTCACCACGCTGACGCTGGACAGGGCCATGGCGGCACCGGCGAACATCGGGTTGAGCAGGCCGGCTGCGGCCAGCGGTATGCCGATCAGGTTGTAGATGAAAGCCCAGAACAGGTTTTGGCGGATCTTCGCGTAGGTACGCCGGCTGATGTCCAGCGCGGCGGGCACCAGGCGCGGGTCGCCGCGCATCAGGGTGATGCCGGCGGCGTGCATGGCGGCATCGGTACCGCTGCCCATGGCGATGCCGACATCGGCGGCGGCCAGGGCCGGTGCATCGTTGATGCCGTCGCCGACCATGGCAACCGGGCCATGCTGACGTAGTTCGCCGACCAGTCGCGCCTTGTCCTCCGGCAGTACCTGGGCGTGGGGCTCGTCGATGCCCAGCTCGCTGGCCACCGCCGCCACGCTGCCCTGGTTGTCACCGCTGATCAGATGGCTGCTGATGCCCTGTTCGCGCAACTGCGCGATGGCCTCGGCGGCTCCGCTCTTGAGTGCGTCACCGAAGGCCAGCAGGCCGAGCAGGCGGGGTTGGTCACCAGTTTCCAGGAGCCAGGACAGGGTGCGCCCTTCGGTCTCCCAGGCGTGCGCGGATTGCTCCAGCGCGCCCATGGCCAGCTTGTGTTCCTGCAACAGGCGGCTGCTGCCCAGTTGCAGTGAGCGGCCTTCCAGCGTACCGGCGATGCCACGCCCGGCCAGCACGCGGCTGTCGCTCAGGGCCGGCAGGGCGATGTCGCGTTCTTCGCAGCTTTGCAGCACGGCCTTGGCCAGCGGGTGTTCGCTGCCCTGCTGCAGGCCTCCGGCCAGGCGCAGCAGCTTGGTTTCATCGGCCTCGCCCAGGCCGATATGGACGATACGCGGCTTGCCTTCGGTGAGGGTGCCGGTCTTGTCGAAGGCGATCTGCTGGATAGCGTGCGCCACCTCCAGGGCTTCGGCGTCCTTGATCAGGATGCCATGACGCGCGGCAACGCCGGTGCCGGCCATGATCGCAGTCGGCGTGGCCAGGCCGAGGGCGCAGGGGCAGGCGATCACCAGCACCGCCACGGCATTGAGCAGGGCATTTTCCAGCGCTGCGCCGAACATCAGCCAGCCAAGCAGGGTGGCCAGGGCCAGCAGCAGCACAGCGGGGACGAACACCTGGCTGACCTTGTCCACCAGCTTCTGGATCGGCGCCTTGGCGGCCTGGGCATCCTCCACCAGGCGGATGATGCGCGCCAGCACGGTTTCCGCGCCCAGTGCGGTGGTGTTCACCAGCAAGCGACCTTCACCGTTGATGGCACCGGCAGTGACCTTGTCGCCGGGCTGCTTGGCCACTGGCAGGCTCTCGCCGCTGATCAGCGCTTCGTCGGCATGGCTGCGGCCCTCAATGACCTCGCCGTCCACCGGGAAGCGCTCGCCGGGTTTGACCAGCACCTGGTCGCCCAGAGCCAGGGCGTCGATGGCGACCTGCTCTTCGCGGCCGCCTTGCAGGCGCGTGGCGTGATCCGGGCGCAGGGCCTGTAGGGCGCGGATGGCGCTGGCGGTCTGGCGCTTGGCGCGGCTTTCCAGGTATTTGCCGAGCAGGATCAGGCTGATGATCACCGCCGAGGCCTCGAAGTACAGGTGCGGCGTCTGCCCGGCCGGCGTCACCGCCCACTGGTACAGGCTCAGGCCGTAGCCGGCGCTGGTGCCGATGGCCACCAGTTGATCCATGTTGCCGGCACGCGCCTTGAGTGCCTGCCAGGCCGCGCGGTAGAAGCGCGCGCCGAAGATGAACTGCACCGGCGTGGCCAGTGCGAACTGCACCCAGGCCGGCAGCGCCCAATGCAGGCCCAGGGGTTCCACCAGCATCGGCAGCACCAGCGGCAGACTGAGGGCGATGGCGGCGAGCAGGGTCAGGCGTTCACGGCGCAGGCGCTGATGGGCGCGATCCGTGTCGGGGCGCGCGTCGTCGAGCAGGGTTGCACCGTAGCCGGCGGCGCTGACCGCTTCCACGGCCTGGCGTGGCTCGAAACCGGCCAGCACCTGCAGGCGCGCCTTCTCGTCGGCGAGGTTGACGGTCACCTGGCTGACCCCAGGCAGCTTGCCCAGGGCGCGTTCGATGCGGCCGACGCAACTGGCGCAGGTCATGCCTTCGATGGCCAGCTCCAGGGATTGCCTGGGCACGCTGTAGCCTGCGCCTTCGATGGCCTCGATCAACTGCGGCAGGCGCTCGCCCGGCGCATCGACGCGGGCCTGCTCGCTGGCCAGGTTGACGCTGACGCTGGTGACATCCGGCAGCTTGCGCAGCGCGCGTTCGATGCGCCCGGCGCAACTGGCGCAGGTCATGCCCTGTATGGGTAGAGCGAAGGTGGTCATCTCAAGCTCCCGTAGTGCGATGGCTACAGGATCAACCTTGACCCTATGGCAAGGTCAAGCATTCAGTTGATCGGCGGCGCGTCACGCAGTCGCAGGCCGTCGGCGTCCATGGCGATGCGGTAGCGGCGGATCTCCCCGGCACGCAGTTGCAGCGACTGGTTGCGCAACTGGGCGATGCCATCCTGGCAACTGCCGGTTCCGGTCAGGCCCAGGCGTAGCGAGACTTCACCCGGTGGCAGGTTGAACGACACCGACTGGCCCTGGTACAGCCGTGCGGCCATCTGGTCGTGCAGATACAGGGCCACCTCGCAGGTGGTGCCGACCTCCAGGCGCTCGCGGGACACGATCAGCACCGCATAACCTTCGCCCTGGGCGCTGTCCACCAGGGGCGTCAGCGGTTCGGCAACGGCGTTGGCTGCCAGGAACGTGGCAAGCAGCAGAGGGTGTGGACGCATGCTGGCAGTCCTCGATGGAGGTGGGTGATGCGGGACAAGGGCTTGACCTTGCCACCGTGGCAAGGTCGAGACTACACCCATCGACCAACGGATCAAGGAGTCAGCCATGCAAGCGTTCAAGGTCAGCGGCATGTCATGCGGGCACTGCGTACGTGCCATTACTCAGGCGATCAAGGCGCTGGACGCTGCTGCCGAGGTGGAGGTGGATCTGGCTGCCGGTCGGGTGCAGGTCAGCGACAGACTGGATGCCGAGCAGGTGCAGGCGGCGATTCGCGAGGAAGGCTACGCCGTGCAGCCGGCCTGAGTCAGGGCCAGTTCAGCAGCAGGCCGCGCAGGCAACTGTCGAATATCGCCGGGGTGTCGTGCTGCGCGTCGAACAGTGTGGGGTCGCGCAGCCAGTCGCTGAACAGGCCCACCAGCATGGCGTGCAGGGCGCGTGAGGCCAGGCGCGGGGTGATGCCCGGGCGCAGTTGCGCCTGCACGGCCGGCAGGGCGAACTGCTGCTCGCACAGCGCGATGAACTGATTGACGAAGGCTTCGTGGCGTTCTTCGGCTTCGCGCAGCTCCTCGGTAAATTCGCAGCGGCGCAGCAGCACGGTGAGGATGCGCCGACGCTGCTCGTCGAACACCAGGTTGGCCATGGCTTCCACGCACAGGTCGCGCAGCAGTTGCAGCGAGGCCATGCCGTCGACCGCCGCCAGTTGTTCGGCCAGCGGCTCCAGCGGCAGGCGCACCTGGTTGAGCATCTCGTGGAACAGGTGCGCCTTGTTCTGGAAGTGCCAGTACACCGCGCCACGGGTCACGCCGGCCTCGCGAGCGATCTGCTCGAGGCTGGTGTGAGCGACGCCGCGCTCGAGGAACAATTGCTCGGCGGCGTTGAGAATGGCTACGCGGGTCTTCTCCGCATCTTCTTTGGTTCTGCGCATGAGGGCCGGGGAGGTCATTTCGGATGGGGCCAGTTTACCGATTTTGCCTGGGTGGCAGGCAGCCACAGTAAGGCTGAATCCCCAGGTATTCGTCAGATCGAGGGCGCCAGGGTTTATCGTGGGCTACGGCAGTGAGATGATTAGCCGGCTAATAAAAGACCTGGATCATCATGTCGCTGCGAATTCTGCTCATCCTGGGCGCTCTCTGTGCCTTCGGCCCTCTGGCCATCGACTTCTACCTGCCTAGCTTCCCGACCTTGGCGCGGCAATTCGCCACCGATGTGGAGCACGTGCAGCTATCGCTGGCGGCCTACTTCATCGGGATCTCCCTCGGGCAACTGTTCTACGGGCCGCTGGCTGACCGCTTCGGGCGGCGTATACCGCTGCTGATCGGGGTCACGCTGTTCACCCTGGCCTCGCTGGCCTGTGCCTTGGCACCGAGCCTGGAATGGTTGATCGGTGCGCGCTTCGTGCAGGCCCTGGGTGGCTGCGCCGGCATGGTCATCACTCGCGCCGTGGTGCGTGATCTGTGCGATCCACTGGCCTCGGCCAAGGTATTCTCGCAACTGGTGCTGGTGATGGGCCTGGCGCCGATCCTGGCGCCGCTGGGCGGTGGTCTGCTGCTGGGCACCCTGGGCTGGCCGTCGATCTTCTATAGCCTGGCGCTGTTTGCCGGGACGTGCCTGCTGGCGGTGTTGCTCTGGCTGCCGGAAACACGTTCGGCGCAGGTGCAGCCGGCTCCCTTGAGCGGGGCGTTCGGCCAGTACTGGGCGTTGCTGCGCAACCGGCCCTTCATGGGCTACAGCCTGGCTGGTGGTGTGGCGATGGCGGGAATGTTCGCCTATATCGCCGGCTCGCCCTTCGTCTTCATCGAGCTGTACGGTGTGCCGGCCGAGCACTATGGCTGGCTGTTCGGCAGCAATGCGGCGGGTTTCGTGCTGATGGCGCAGGTCAATGCGCGCCTGGTGCGGCGTGGCGGCCCGGCGCCCTGGCTGCGGCGCATGGTTCTGCTGTATCTGCTCAGCGCCCTGACGCTGTTGGCCTTGGCGCTCTGGCAGCCGGCGAACCTGTGGATATTGATGGTGCCGTTGTTCGTCTGCGTGGCCAGCCTGGGCTGCGTGCTGCCCAATGCCACGGCTTGCGCCATGGCCGGGCAGGGGCGCCATGCTGGCAGTGCGTCGGGGTTGCTCGGTAGCCTGCAGTTCAGCGTGGCGGCTGGGGCTTCGGCGCTGGTGGCCTATCTGCATGATGGGTCGGCGGTGCCGATGGCGTTGGTGATTGCACTGTGCAGTGCGGTGGCCTGTGCTTTTGCCTGGAGTTGCAGGCGTTTTGTGGTGTGAGGGGGGCGGACGAAGGGATTTTCGTTTGATACCGGACTGGCGAGTTTGTGTGTTGGTGTGGTGGCTTGTTGGGGGGGCTGGACGCCGCTGCTGTGTGTTCAGTGATTCCGGGTTTCGCCCCCTCGGGCGACTCACTTTTCTTTGAAATGCGCAAAGAAAAGTAAGCAAAAGAAACGCACCCCCGCCATCCGGAACTAGGCGTCCCCGTCATGCTTCGCTCGACTTCCCTCACTCCGGCATTGCTCCGGGGTCGGCTTGCAAGGGCCATCCATGGCCCTTCAAGCCTCTCGCGGCATCCATGCCGCTCGCCCCCTGCGCAATGCCTACGTTCGGCCTCCTGAAGGGGGAGTTAGCGCGCCTGAACGTACATTGGCTCCGGGCATGCTCGGAGTGTTCTGGTAACAGTGGAACCACGAGGTGGCTGTCGAATTAAACCAATAGTTTCATTCGCGCAGTTTCATGCGTGTGGCTGCCTCCGCGTAGGGCGTACTCGCGAAGCAGTACGCCATTGGGAGTATTAGGCGTAAGTCGTGGTGCCGAACTTGGCATGGCCCGGCGGACTGTTCGCTTAGGCTCCTGAGTTCGCCCTACGGCTGCCCCCATCAAGCACGCAGAGTTCCGGGGAGTTACCGTGGCTCCAGGCGCGTGCAGAGCCCGCCCAGGAGGGCAAACGGAATCGTCGTGGAAGAGGTTGAGCGGCATGGATGCCGCGAAAGCCGCGATGGGCCAGGGATGGCCCACCGCGGCGGGCCTCTGGAACGGCGATGGAGTGAGCGAACCCTGGCGCAGCCAGGGCCGGATGATCGGGCGGAAGGTTTTGGTTACTTTGCCCGCAAAGTGACTCGCCCGGGAGGGCGAAACCAGAAACATCAGCAAAAACGCGGCAATTCGGAACAGACACCAGAAAAACAAACACCGAATTCCCAGTCCGGTCTCAAGCCCAACTTCCCCGACCTCCGCACAGAACAAAAAAACGCCCCCACCAACTGGGTGGGGGCGGCGCGTGAGGATGAACCGTCCTTGATGCGGGGTACGCGCGATCAATTCTGCGTGGCGGTCACCTCGTCGCCGTTCCAACCACCACCTAGTGCCTTGTACAGCTCCACTTCGCTGGTCAGTTGCGCCAGGCGGTCGCTGATCAGTTGCTGGCGAATGCTGAACAGCTGGCGCTGGGCATCGAGCAGGGTCAGGTAGCTGTCCACGCCGGTGCGATAACGCCGTTCGGCCAGTTCGTAGTAAGTCTCGGTGGTCTGCAGCAGAGTACGCTGGGCCGCGAGCTGTTCACGGTAGGTGGTGCGTGCTGCCAGGCGGTCGGCGACTTCCTGGAAGGCGGTCTGGATGGCCTTCTCGTACTGGGCGACCTGGATGTCTTTCTGCAGCTCGGCATAGTCGAGGTTGGCGCGCAGGCGACCGGCGTTGAAGATCGGCAGGTTGATCTGCGGCTGGAACAACCAGGTGCCGGAACCTGCGTCGAACAGGCCGGATAGTTCGCGGCTGGCGGTGCCGGCGTTGGCGGTCAGGCTGACGCTGGGGAAGAACGCCGCGCGCGCCGCACCGATGTTGGCGTTGGCCGCCTTGAGCTGGTACTCAGCCTGCAGCAGGTCGGGGCGACGTTGCAGCAGGTCGGAGGGCAGTCCGGCCGGTACGCTTTCCAGTATTTGCTTGTCCAGCTTCAGGCCTTGCGGCAGGTCGTTCGGCAGGCCGGTGCCCAGCAGCTGGATCAGCGCGTTGCGATCCTGGGCGACGCGGCGCTGGTACTGCGCCAGGCTGACCCGGGCGCTGTCCACCGCGCTACGTGCTTGGCTCAGGGCCAGGGCATCGGAGACGCCGACGTCGAAGCTGCGCTGGGTCAGTTGGTAGCTGGCTTCGTAGGTTTCCAGGGTGTCCTGGGTCAGCTTGAGCAGGGACTGATCCGCCTGCCATTGCAGGTAGGCGCTGGCCACGCTGGCGATCAGGCTGATCTGCGTGCTGCGTGCGGCCTGTTCGGTGGCCAGGTATTGCTGCAGGGCCTGCTCGCTGAGGCTGCGCAGGCGGCCGAAGAAGTCCAGCTCCCAGGCGTTGATGCCCAGGGTGACGCTGTGCTGGCCGCTGGTGCGCGCCTGCCCGGTCTGGCTCAGGTCGGCCGGCAGGCGCTGGCGCGTGCTGGCGCCATCGGCGGAAACCGAGGGCAGCAGGTCGGCGCGCTGGATGCGGTACAGCGCCTGGTAGGCCTCGACGTTGAGCGCAGCGACGCGCAGGTCGCGGTTGTTCTCCAGTGCCGTCTGCACCAACTGGCGCAGCGCCGGGTCACGGAAGAAGGCCTGCCACTGCAGATCGGCTGCCGCTACGCTGCCTTCGCGGGCTGCGTCGCCGTAGGCCTCGCCCTGCGGCCAGTCCGCCGCCACGGGAGCCTCGGGGCGCTGATAGTCGGGAATCAGGCTGCAGCCGCTGAGCAGGGCAGTGGCTACGGCCAGGGATAACAGGGACTGCCTCATTGCAGTGCCTCCTTGTCAGGGTCGCCGGTCGACTGTTTTTTCTTGCGCTCGAACAGCGAGCAGATGGCCACGTAGAACAGCGGAATCCAGAAGATCGCCAGCACCAGGGCGCTGAGCATGCCGCCGATCACCCCGGTGCCGATGGCGTGCTTGCTGCCGGCGCCGGCGCCGCTGGCGATGGCCAGGGGCAAGCAGCCGAGGATGAAGGCCAGCGAGGTCATCACGATCGGGCGCAGACGCATGCGGCAGGCCTCGATGGCCGCCTCGGTCAGGGTCAGGCCTTTCTCGTACTGCGCCTTGGCGAACTCGACGATGAGGATGGCGTTACGCGCCGACAGGCCGATGGTGGTGAGCAGGCCGACCTGGAAGAACACGTCGTTGGACAGGCTGCGCAACTCGGTGAACAGCAAGGCGCCGATGATCCCCAGCGGCACGGTGAAGATCACCGCGAAGGGAATCGACCAGCTCTCGTACAACGCCGCCAGGCAGAGGAACACCACCAGGATGGAAATGGCGAACAACGCGACCTTCTGCGAGCCGGCCAGGCGTTCCTCGTAGGACAGTCCCGTCCAGGCATAGCCGACGCCTTCCGGCAGTTGCTTGGCGATTTCCTCGACTGCCGCCATGGCATCGCCGGTGCTGTAGCCGGGGGCCGGAGCACCGAGAATCTCCACCGCCGACACGCCGTTGTAGCGCGCCAGCTTGGGCGGGCCGTAGATCCACTCGCCACTGGCGAAGGCGCTGAACGGCACCATCTGCCCCTGGTCGTTGCGCACGTACCACTTGTTCAGGTCTTCCGGGTTCATGCGCGAATCGGCGATGCCTTGCAGGTACACCTTCTTCACTCGGCCACGGTCGATGAAGTCGTTGACGTAGCTGGCGCCCCAGCCGATCGACAGGGTGCTGTTGATATCCGCCAGCGACAGGCCGAGGGCGCGGGCGCGCTCGTCGTCGATCAGCAACTGGTACTGCGGCTCGTCACGCAGGCCGTTGGCGCGTACCTGGCTGAGCACGGGGTTCTGGTTGGCCAGCTTGAGGAACTTGTCGCGCGCCTGGTTCATCACTTCGTGGCCGACCCCGGCCTGATCCTGCAGGAACAGGTTGAAACCGGTGGCGTTACCCAGCTCCATCACCGCCGGCGGGGCGAAGGCGAAGACCATGGCATCACGGAAGCTGAAGAAGTGCATCTGCGCGCGCTGAGCCAGTGCGGCGACGCCGTTCTCCTCACCGGGACGCTCGCCCCAGGGCTTGAGCATGATGAAGGCCATGCCCGAACTCTGGCCGCGACCGGCGAAGTTGAAGCCAGTGACGGTGAACACCGATTTCACCGTGCTCGCCTCGTCTTCCAGCAGGTACTTGCGCATCTTGTCCACCACCACCTGGGTGCGCTCGGCACTGGAGCCTGCCGGCGTCTGCACCTGGGCGAAGAGCACGCCCTGATCTTCCTCGGGGAGGAAGGAGGTGGGGATGCGGGTGAACATCCAGACCATGATGCCGACGATCACCAGGTACAGCAGCAGGTACGGCGCCTTGCGCTTGAGCATGCCGCTGACGCCACGTCGATAGGCGTCGCTGGTGCGGTCGAAGTTACGGTTGAACCAGCCGAAGAAGCCGCCCTTGGCCTCATGGTGTTCGCCGTCGATGGGCTTGAGCAGGGTGGCGCACAGCGCCGGGGTGAAGATCAGCGCCACCAGCACCGACAGCGCCATGGCCGAGACGATGGTGATGGAGAATTGCCGGTAGATCACCCCGGTGGAGCCACTGAAGAAGGCCATCGGCAGAAACACCGCCGACAGCACCAGGGCGATGCCTACCAGGGCGCCCTGAATCTGCCCCATGGACTTGCGCGTCGCCTCCTTCGGCGACAGGCCGTCCTCGCGCATCACCCGCTCGACGTTCTCCACCACCACGATGGCGTCGTCCACCAGCAAGCCGATGGCCAGCACCATGGCGAACATGGTCAGGGTGTTGATGGAGAAGCCGAACGCCGCCAGCACGCCAAAGGTACCCAGCAGCACCACCGGCACCGCCAGGGTGGGAATGATGGTCGCCCGCAGGTTCTGCAGGAACAGGAACATCACCAGGAACACCAGCACGATGGCCTCGAACAGGGTGTGCACCACCCCTTCGATGGAGGCCGAGATCACCGGCGTGGTGTCATAAGGGAAGACCACTTCCATGCCCGCCGGGAAGAACGGCTTGAGATCGTCGATGGTCGCGCGCACCGCCTTGGCGGTGTCCAGGGCGTTGGCCCCGGTGGCCAGCTTGATCGCCAGGCCGGAGGCCGGCAGGCCGTTGAACTGGGCATTGATCGAGTAGTTCTCGCCACCCAGTTCCACCTTGGCCACGTCACCCAGGCGCACCTGGGAGCCATCGGGCTGCACCTTGAGGAGGATCTTGCGGAACTCTTCCGGGGTCTGCAGGCGCGTCTTGCCGATGATGGTGGCGTTGAGCTGGTTGCCCGGTACGGCTGGCAGACCGCCGAACTGACCGGAGGAAATCTGCACGTTCTGCGCCTGGATGGCACTCTTCACGTCCACCGGGGTGAGCTGGAAGCTGTTGAGCTTGGCCGGGTCGAGCCAGATACGCATGGCATATTGCGCGCCGAACACCTGGAAGTCGCCCACACCCTTGGCGCGCGAGATCGGATCCTGCAGGTTGGAGACGATGTAGTCCGACAGGTCTTCGCGGGTCATGCTGCCGTCGGTGGAAACCACCCCGATCACCATGAGGAAGTTCTTCACCGCCTTGGTCACGCGGATGCCCTGCTGCTGCACTTCCTGCGGCAACAAGGGGGTGGCCAGTTGCAGCTTGTTCTGCACCTGCACCTGGGCGATGTCCGGATTGACCCCCTGCTCGAAGGTCACGATGATTTCCATGCTGCCGTCGGAGTTGCTCGCCGAGCTGACGTAGCGCAAGCCGTCGATGCCGTTGAGCTGCTGCTCGATCACCTGCACCACGGTGTCCTGCACCGTCTGCGCCGAGGCGCCCGGGTAGCTGACCTGGATGCTCACGGCGGGCGGCGCGATGCTCGGGTACTGGTTGATCGGCAAGGTGAGGATGGACAGGCCCCCCGCCAGCATGATCACCAGCGCGATCACCCAGGCGAAGATGGGCCGGTCGATAAAGAATCTGGACATTCAGCGTTCTCCGTTCAGCCCTGGCCGTTGTCTTTCTTGGCGTCTGGCGCCGGTTGCTCGGCCTTGACGTTGCCGGCCGGAACCGCCTTGACCTCGGCACCGGGCTGGACGAACTGCAAGCCCTCGGTGATCAGGCGGTCGCCATCCTGCAGTCCGTCTTCCACCAGCCAGGCACTGCCGACGGTGCGGCTGGCCTTGAGTACACGCTGCTCCACCTTGTTCTCGGCATTGACCACCATGGCGGTCGGCTCGCCGCGCTGATTGCGGGTCACGCCTTGTTGCGGGGCGAGAATGGCCTGTTGCTTGATGCCGGCCTGCAGCTCGGCATGCACGAACATGCCCGGCAGCAGCAGATGATCCGGGTTGGGGAACACGGCGCGCAGGGTTACCGAGCCGGTGCCTTCGTCCACGGCTACCTCGGAGAATTCCAGGGTGCCTTCATGGGCGTAGTGGCTGCCATCCTCCAGAACAAGCTGCACCTTGGCGGCATTGTCACCGACCTTCTGCAGGCGACCTGCGGCCAGGTCGCTGCGCAGGCTCAACAGCTCCTTGCTCGACTGGGTGACGTCGACATAGATCGGATCGAATTGCTGGATGGTGGCCATGGCCATGGCCTGGCCGCTGGTGACCAGAGCGCCTTCGGTCACGGCGGAGCGGCCGATGCGCCCGCTGATCGGCGCCAGCACCTTGGTATAGCGCAGGTCGATGCGTGCGCGATCCAGCGCGGCCTGGGCCTGCAGGGCCGAGGCGCGCGCCTCGTCATAGGCCTGTTGGCTCACGGCCTTGTCGGCCACCAGCAACTTGTAGCGATCGGCCAGGGCGCTGGCGGAAATCTGCGTGGCCCGGGCGCTCTCATAGGCGGCTTCGTAGGTGGCCGGGTCGATCTGGTAGAGCTGCTGGCCGGCCTTGACTTCGCTGCCTTCGGTGAACAGGCGCTTCTGGATGATGCCATTCACCTGCGGGCGCACCTCGGCGATGCGATAGGCCGTGGTTCGACCGGGCACCTGGGTGGTCAGGGCAAAGGGCTCGGCCTTGAGGGTGACCACACCCACCTGAGGCGTCTGTTGGGCGGGCGGTGCGCTGTCTTCCTTGCAGCCGGTCAGGCCGAGTAGGGACAGAGCAACGGCGGAAACCAAGACGGCGAAGGCTGGCTTCGTGTGCATCTGCAGGAACCTCGTTCTGGTTGATATCGATGCCCGAAGGGCTAAGAGAAGGGTGAAAAAAGATGGGCAAATATACTTACGTGCGTGAATGTTTGTAAATGCCCGAAACTGCCTTCATACTCTCGACCGCCCCCCTAGGGGCAGGTTTCATCGAAGGCGTAACAAAGGTGGCAAATGGCCAGGCGAACCAAGCAGGAAGCAGAAGCGACACGCGTGCAGATACTCGATGCCGCCGAGCATGTGTTCCATGCTCAGGGCGTTTCGCGGGCAACGTTGGCCGAGGTGGCCAAGGAGGCCGGCGTCAGCCGAGGCGCTATCTACTGGTACTTCGAGAACAAGATAGACCTGTTTCAGGCCATGCTCGAACGCATGCGCCTACCGCTGGAGGAACTGGCGCGGGCCAGCGAAAGCGAGGACGAACCCAACCCGCTCGGCTGCATGCGCGAGCTGTTGATTCAGGTACTCACGCGCCTGGCACAGGATCCTCAGACCCAGCGCATTCATGACATCCTGCGTTACAAATGCGAGTACACCGGCGAACTGCTGGGGCTGCGCGAGCGCATGCGCGCACTGTGCGGCGAGAGCGATCAGCGTATCGCCAAGGCTCTCGCCAACGCCGTGGCCAAAGGTCAGCTACCGGCGCAACTGGATTGCCCACGCGCCGCCGTCTGCCTGCATGCCTTCATCGCCGGTATCGAGGCCAACTGGATACTGGCGCCCAAGTACGACCTGGCCGCGCAAGCGGCGGCAATGGTCGATGCCGTCTTGGATATGCTGCGCAGCAGTCCGGCGCTACGCCGTCCCAGCTAGCTGGCTTGGCGCTGCTCGGGCTCCTGTGGCAGCACATGCGGCGCGCGCAGTCGGCTTTCCAACGTACTGACGAACTCTCTGGCTTGCGCTTCGCTGCGAAAGCTCACGCACTGTTTATCCAGTGATACCTGCCAACGGCTTTCGCCGCCCTGGTTACGCTGCTGAACGATGATCTTCATGCTAGCTACCTCCCGAAGTGAGACGGAACACCGACATCTGTGGGCAGAGCCGTCATGGTAGAACTCCTGCATGACTCTTTACTGACATGAATCAAATCGCAATGTAACGGGTATCGTTCGGTGGCCTGGAATGCAGGCCTGGCAAGGCATTTGCCGTTCGTCGGAAAACATGAACCTTTGTGCTGGGGCGGCTTCAGCGGTGGCTCGGCTCAAAAACCTTCGAGCACGATCTTGCCCTTGGCCGAGCCACTTTCCAGCAGGGCATGGGCGCGGCGCAGGTTGGCGGCATCGATACGACCGAAGTGCTCGCTCAGGGTAGTTTTCAGCACGCCAGCATCCACCAGCTCGGCTACCCGTTGCAGCAAGCGGTGCTGCTCGATCATGTCGGCGGTCTGGTACAGCGAGCGGGTGAACATCAGCTCCCAGTGCAGCGACAGGCTCTTGCGCTTGAGCTTCATCACGTCCAGCGGCTGCAGCGGATCGTCGATCAGGGCCAGGCGTCCTTGGGGCTGCAAGGCTTCGATGAGCTGGTCGAAGTGCTGATCGGTCTGGGTCAGGCTGGCCACATGGGTGACCTGGCCGATGCCGATGCGCGCCAGTTCCTCGCTCAGCGGTTTGCTGTGATCGATCACATGGTGCGCGCCCAGCTCGCGCACCCAGGCCTGGGTCTGCGGGCGTGAGGCGGTGCCGATCACGGTCAGGCCAGTGAGGCGCCGTGCCAGTTGCGTGAGAATCGAGCCGACGCCGCCGGCGGCACCGACGATCAGCAGGCTCTGGTCGGCACTGGCGCTACCTTCGCCAACCTGCAGGCGCTCGAACAGCAGTTCCCAGGCGGTGATCGCGGTCAACGGCAGGGCGGCGGCTTCGGCGAAGGACAGGCTCTGCGGCATCTTGCCGACGATGCGCTCGTCGACCAGGTGCAACTCGCTGTTGGCGCCGGCGCGATCCAGGGCGCCGGCATAGAACACCGGGTCACCCGGCTGGAACAGGCTGACCGCGCTGCCCACCGCCTTGACCACACCGGCGACGTCCCAGCCCAGCACCTTGGCCGTGCCAGGCTCGGGGGCGACATTGCGGCGGATCTTGGTGTCGACCGGGTTCACCGATATGGCGCGTACCTCCACCAGCAGATCGCGCGGGCCAGGCGCGGGCTCGGGCAGCTGCACGTCCTGCAGGGCCTCGGGATGGTCGGCTGGCAGGGACTGGTAATAGGCGATGGCTTTCATGAGGCTTACTCCTGAGTCGTTGAACGAGATGGATCATGCTCTTTCAATTGGATGACGAGAAAAAGCCGCGCTTGGTAGAGTCTCTTTCATCTTTTTTTTGAAAGTGCTGCCGCCATGCTGCGTCTCGATGACCTGCAACTCTTCGTTCGCACTGCCGAAGCCGGCAGCCTTTCCGCCGCCGCACGGCTGCTGGACGTGTCGCCCGCCGTGGCCAGCGCCGCACTCAAGCGCCTGGAGCAGCAACTGCAGGTGCGCCTGCTGGCGCGCTCCACGCGCAGCCTGCGCCTGACCCCGGAGGGCGAGCAGTACCTGGTGCATGCTCGTCAGGCCTTGCACAGCCTGGAACAGGGGCGCCAGCAACTGGCCGGCAGTCAGGAGGGCATTCGTGGTGTGCTGCAACTCTCGGCACCCTCGGATTTTGGCCGCAATACCCTGCTGCAATGGCTCGATGCCTTTCAGGAGGCTCACCCGCAACTACACCTGCGCTTGCTGTTGGCCGACCGCATGGCCGATCTGTTTCGCGAGCCGGTGGACATCGCCCTGCGCTACGGCGCGCCGGAGGACTCCAGCCTGGTGGCCTTGCCGGTGGCAGCGGACAACCGCCGGGTACTCTGTGCCGCACCCGACTACCTGGCCCGGCACGGTGCGCCGCAAACGGTGGAAGAGGTGGCCCGACACAACTGCCTGCTGTACATGCTGCACGGTCGGGTGCACGAGCGCTGGCGCTTCAGTCAGGGCAAACGCGAGCTGCTGGTGACGGCTACCGGCAACCGCGTCAGCGACGATGCCGACGTGACCCGACGCTGGGCCGTGGCGGGGCAGGGGCTGGTGTACAAGTCCTGGCTGGACGTGGCCGAGGACGTAGGCGCCGGGCGCCTGCAGGTGCTGCTGCCGGACTGGCTCGGCGAGCCGACGCCGCTGTATCTGGTCTGCGCTCACCGGGCGCAGTTGAGCAAGGCGGTGCATCTGCTGCGCGAGTTCCTGCAGAGCCGCTGCGAGCTGTTGCTGGCGGACGCGCCGTGGCGGGGCGTCTGAGCTCTGCTAGACTCTCGCCTCGAACGGCTGCGGCAATCGACCGCAGTGCCGCGCCGCTACCCTCTGTTTAGAGTCGCGCCCATGAAACTGGCCCGCACACACCGCTCACTGACTGCCTGGATGCTGTACTTCAGCATCCTGTTCGGTGCGCTCGTCTGCGCCATCAGCCATGGGCAGATGGCCGGCATGCAGCTCAGCGGTCTGGACGGCCAGTACTGTTCCTTCGACGGCAACTTCGGCGCTGGTGCCGATCTCGATGGTTCCGGCATCGTCCCGCCGAACCCGGCGACCGGCACCGGCTGCGCCCTCGGCAGCCTGTTCAGCGCGATCATCCTCGCCGCCTTCTTCGGTCTGCTGGGCCTGCTCGCCAGTGACAGCGTACGGCCCTTGCCGACGCTGCACATTCCCCGTCTTGCCCGCTATCGCTGGCCCCCGGCCAACCCTCGCGCCTCCCCGCTGACTGCCTGATCCTCGTGCCCTGTACAGGGCTTTCCATCATGCAGTCGTCGTCTGCTCGCTGGCAGCCGACTTGGGAGATGCTTAATGTCGTCGCGTTCCGACAACCCCGCAGGTGCAGCCATGCGCCCGCAACCTTCGTTCTACAACCTGGCCTGGCGCTGGCATTTCTATGCCGGACTGTTCGTCATTCCGTTCCTCATCCTGTTGTCGCTCACCGGGTTGATCTACCTGTTCAAACCGCAGCTCGACAACCTGATGTATGCCGACCTGCTGCAGGTGCCGGTGGCCGAGCAGCGCCTGAGCGCCGACCAGCAACTGGCGCGGGTGCGCGAGGCCTACCCGCAGGCGGCGATCAAGCAGTACCTGCCGCCGGCGGCCGCCGATCGCAGTGCGCAGTTCGTCATCACTGAGGATGGCCGCGACCTCAACCTGTTCCTCGACCCCTACCGTGGCACCGTGCTCGGCACCCAGGATGCCCTGTGGAACCTGCAGGCGGCGACGCGCAAGCTGCACGGCGACCTGCTGATCGGCACCCTCGGTGACCGCCTGATCGAGCTGGCGGCGGGCTGGGGCATCGTCCTGGTGATTTCCGGTCTGTACCTGTGGTGGCCGCGCGGGCGCAGCGGCGCAGGCATTCTCTGGCCGCGCCTGAGCGTGCGCGGGCGCCTGTGGTGGCGCGACCTGCATGCGGTGACCGGCTTCTGGGGTAGCGCCATCCTGCTGCTGATGCTGCTGACCGGCATGGCCTGGACTGGCTTCTGGGGCAAGCAGTTCGCAGCCGTGTGGAACCAGTTCCCCGACGCCATGTGGAACGAGGTGCCCAAGTCCGGGCAACTGACCGGCAGCCTCAACCACAGCGCGCGGCAGACCGTGGCCTGGGCTGTGGAAACGGCGCCGCTGCCGGCTTCCGATGCGCATGCCGCCCACCAGGGGCACGGCGATCACCAAGGCCATGCAGCGCAGCCGGGGCAGGCCATGCCTGCCAATGCGGGCCGGTTGCTGCAACAGGTGGTCGACACCGCCGAGGCGCGCGGCGTGCAGCCCGGTTACAGCATCACCCTGCCCAAGGGCGAGCAGGGCGTGTACACCGTCGCGCTGTTCGCCAGCGACCCCCGCAACGACGCTACCCTGCATATCGATCAGTACAGCGGCGAAGTGCTCGCCGATGTCCGTTGGAAGGACTACGGCGCGGTGGCCAAGGCCGTGGAAAGCGGCGCGATGATCCATGAAGGGCGCATGTTCGGCCTGCCCAATCAGTTGCTGATGGCGGCGATCTGTTTGCTGATCCTGTTCAGCTCGGTCAGTGGCCTGGTGTTGTGGTGGAAACGCCGCCCGGCTGGCCGCTTCGGTGTGCCGCCGCTGCGCCACGACCTGCCACGCTGGAAGACCGCCATCGGCGTGATGATCGTGCTCGGCGCGATCTTCCCCCTGGTCGGCGCCTCGCTGCTGCTGGTCTGGGCGCTGGATTGGCTGCTCGGTCTGTGGCGCCGCCAATCGGCCGCCAGCGCGCCGTCGGCCTGACCTCCTCATCTGGCAGGGTGCGACGCAGATCCCTGGCCGTGACCGAATTTGGGCGGCGCCTGCCGAGGCGGGCGGCCGCAAGTGGAATTGAACACATGCAAGTGACGCAACGAACACTGAAACACTCGATTCACCTGGCCGCACTGGCTCTCGGCTTGCAGGCGGTGCCTGCCTGGGCCGACAGCAGCCTGGCGCTGGGCACCGTGACCATCTCCGGTGAGGAAACCGGCCCGCTGTCGAGCCAGAGCATCCTCAGCTCGGTGGATTACGTCGGCAGCGACGTGCTGGAAACACAGCCCGTGCAATACAGCTGGGAGCTGTTCAACCGCGTGCCAGGGGTGATGCTGACCCAGTTCAACCAGGGCACCACCTCCGGCAAGCTGTCGTTTCGCGGCTTCAACGGCGAGGGCGAGGTCAACGCGGTGAAGCTGTTGATCGACGGCATCCCGAGCAACACCAATGACGGCAACATGCCCTTCATCGATATGGTGTTCCCGCTGGATATCGAGGACATCGAGGTGGTGCGTGGCACCAACGACCCGCGCTACGGCCTGCACAACATCGCCGGCAACGCCAGCATCAACACTCGCATCGGTGGCAACGACGGCAAGCTGCGCCTGCGCAGCGGCAGCTTCGACACCCAGGAGTTGCAGGCGGTCAAAGGTATCGAGTCGGGCAACTGGTCGCAGAACTACTTCGTCGCCTATCAGAAGAGCGGCGGCTATCGCGATCACGCCGATGCCGAGCGGCAGAGTTTCGCTGGCAAGTGGTTCTACACCGCCGATGCCGGCTGGCGCGCCGGGCTGATTGCCCGTCACTACGAGGGCGAAGCGCTGGAAGCCGGCTACCTCAGTCACGACGATGCGCATGATCATCCGCGCCAATCCTATGCCAGCAACGCCTTCGATGAAGGTGAGCGCAGCATGGATCAGCTCAGCCTGCATCTGGATACGGACGTCGCCGAGGATCTGGCCTGGTCGAGCAAGGCCTACTACAACCACTTCAAGGATCGTCGCTGGGTGCGTTACTGGCAGACGGTCAGCCAGCAGGAGCGCTTCAACGATGAGGATCAGTACGGCGCCATCAGCAGCCTGACCTGGCGCCCGGTGGTCAGTGGCCTGCATGGCTTCGCCCTGGAAGGCGGTGCCGACATCCAGCGCCAGGAAGTGGTCAGCGAGCGCTATCGCACGGTGGCGCGGGTACGCGCGGCGCAGACCCGCGATCAGGTGTTTGATCTGACCAGCACCGGTGTCTACCTGCAGGCGGTGATCGAGCCCTGGGAAAGCCTCAAGCTGATCCCGGCCTATCGTGTCGACCGCATCGAGGGCGACTACCGCAACGAGCTGACCGGCGAGCATGCCAGCGTCAACGACTACGGCAGCATCCGCCAGCCCAAATTCAGCCTGGTTTATTCGCCCTGGAAAGAGGCCAGCTTCTACGCCAACTGGGGGCGCACCTTCCAGGTCGGCGTCGGCTCCGGCGCCTACAAGCTGGCGGGCCAGGCCGATGACCTCAAACCCTCGATCAATGAAGGTTGGGAAACCGGCATCAAGTTCAGCCCGGTGGCCTGGCTCGACGGCCGCGTGGCCTACTGGGAGCAGCACGCCACCGATGAGGTGCAGCGCAAGCTCAACGATGCCGTCGGTGATTCGGAGAACGTCGGCGAGACCCTGCGCCGTGGCTACGACGTGCAGCTCAACCTGTACCCGAGCGACCCGGCGCGCATCTGGCTGTCCTACTCGCGGCAGTTCTCCGAGATACTCGAACCCAATCCCAACCTGCCGGCGAGCAAGGGCAAGGAAATCGACCATGTGCCGCATCATCTATACGCCCTCGGCGCCGATTACCAGGCCAGCGACAAGCTCAAGCTGAGCGCCTGGGTCAACGGTCAGAGCGATTACTACCTGGAGCGCACCAACACGACCGGCCAGTATGGTGGCTATACCTTGCTCAACCTCGGCGCCGAATACCGCGTCAGCGAGACGGTCAGCATCGATATGCAGATGAAGAACGTCACCAATCGCTACTACGAGTACGTGTGGTACGACAGCACCGCGGGCATCGCCCAATCCCTGCATGCACCGGGCGATGGTCGCGCCTTGTACGCCGGTTTGACCCTGGATTTCTGATGTTTTCGTTTCCCCAAAGGAGGTAACACCCATGACCCTGAAGAAAACCATGCTCGGCCTGACCCTGCTGCTGCCGGCGCTGCTGGCCCAGGCGCATGAATACGACGTTGGGCAACTGCATATCGACCACCCCTGGTCGCGCGAGATGCCGCCAGTGGCGCCGACCGCTGCCGCCTACTTCGTGGTGCACAACAAGGGCAGCGAGGCGGATCGTCTGCTCGGCGTCAGCAGCCCGGTGGCCGGCAAGGCCGAGTTGCACGAGCATGTTCACGCCGATGGCGTGATGAAGATGCAGCAGGTGCAGGATGTGGTGATCCCTGCCGGTGGCGAGGTGAAGTTCGAGCCCATGGGCTACCACGTCATGCTGTTCGACCTGAAGCAGCAGGCCAAGGCCGGTGAGCGCTTCCCGCTGACCCTGAACTTCGAGAAGGCCGGCAAGGTGGAGGTGGAAGTGGCGGTGCAGAAGGAGGCGCCGGCTCACGGCATGGAGCACGGCGAAGGCGCGCACCAGCACTGATGACCTTCACGGCTCGCAGGCGATTGCTCGGCGCCCGGCTCGGGCTGCTGGCACTCGTTCTGATCGCCCTGGCGCCGCTGGCTTCGCAGCTACGCGCCGAACCTCGGGACTGGTCGTGGTTGGCCGAACTGGCCTGCCACGATGGCCCGATGCAGACGCCTGCACCTGCCGCGCCGCTACAGCAGGCATTCGTACTCGATGCCTGTGCCTACTGCTCGCTGCTGATCCATAGCCCGGCGCTGGGCAGCCTGGACTGGGCGCTGTTCGCCCTGGCCGCGATAGGCGTGGCGCCGCCGCTGCTGGACTGGCCGGCGCCCCCGGCACCGCGCCTGCCCCTTGCGCAATCGCGCGCACCGCCTCTGTTAGGGCACTTCTAAAAACGTAGGCGAGGCAGCCAGCGCAAGGCAAAAACAGGCGAAAAAGCGCAGTTTACGAGTTGTAAATGAGCATTTTGAGCCTGTTTTTAACGCCGCGATGGCAACGCAGGTAGTTTTTAGAGGTGCCCGTTCGCTGGATAACGCTCTGGCGGAGCTCGTCGAGCTCCAGTCGCCTCGTTTGCCGAGGCCGAACATGAACAGGAGGCTGAACCCATGCGTTCATCCCATCTCAAGGCCATGCCGCCGCGCCGGCGTGCCTCTGGCGAATCGCTGTTTCCCGATTACCCGAGCAATGCCCGTTCTTTCATCGCGCTGGACTCCGGGCTGTTGCCCTATTGGCACCTGCTCTACGACCTGTGCCCCAATTTGCTCAAGCTCGACCCACCAGAAGGGTTGAATCTGTTCCGCAGCTTCATGATCTGGGCTTATCGCCACCAGCCGGCGCAGGACTGGACCTTCCATATCAGCGTATGCCGTTGGCTGCTGGCCTCCGAATACGCACCCCGCGTCACCACTGCGCAGGTGGAAAGCCTGCTATCGGCTGCCGCCGCGCGTTGGGTTACCAGCGACACCAGCCTGGCGCAGGGCATCCTGCTGGCCAGCAGCGTACGGCCGCTGACGCTGATCGATTGGAAGAACCCGGGCACGGTGCTGGATGACGATATCCAGGTGTTGCCACCGGCGCGTTTCGACTTCGCCTGGTCACCGCTGAGCCGCGCCGGCGTGGCGGGTTTTCATCGCTGGCTGCGGATTGCCGAATAGAACGCTGCGACAAACCGCCACAGCGATTGCAGGGCGCCATGAGCACGGGTTTCCCGGGCGCTGTGTGGCGGGTTGTCGCAGTTGAGAGGGCAGGGATGGCCCCATAGCATGTGCGGACTTCGGGTTGGAATATGCCTTGTCTGGGCATCCACGGTTAAGCCCGAAGTGCACTTTATCGAGCACGTTCGATGACGGCTCTCCCGCAAGGGAGAGCCCGCTTTCTTGCACCTGGCGCTTGCACAAGAACGACAACGGCCACTGATCAACCATGAAGACACTCATACAGTCCGCCTTCCCCCTCAGCCTGGCGAAGGTGGTTCTCTGGCTCATCTGCGATTCGATACACCCATCACCCAGCCGTATGCGGCTCTCGGTCGCAGACCGGGCAGCTACAAGCGACTGCTAGAGTCACGGCCCATGAAGTCATCCCGCCAGCATCGTCCACTGATTGCCTGGACGCTGTATTTCAGCGTTCTGTTCGCAGCACTCGCCTGTGCGATCAGCCATGGGCAGATGGCCGGGATGCAGCTCAGCGGGCTGGATGCGCAGTACTGCGCTTTCGATGGCAACTTCGGCGCGGGGGCCGATCTCGATGGCTCCGGCATCGTGCCGCCGGCGCTGTTCGGCAGCGGCGGTTGCGCCATCGCCTCCAGCTTCAGCGCCATTCTGCTGGCCGCCTTCTTCGGACTGTTCGGCTTGCTGAATCGCGAGGCGATTCGACCGTTGCCCAGCGTGCTCCTCGCGGTACCCCATCGTCATCGCTGGCCCTCGCTCAATCCTCGGGCTTCACCGCGTACCTGAAAGACGGCCTCAAGGCCTGGCTCACCCCCATAACAACTGCCAACTTTCAGGTATTTCCATGTTCGTTTCTGCTGTCCGGAGCCAAGGCTCCGCATCGTCGCGTTTTGCCCTGTCCGTTCACCGTCAGCGCTGGCGCCAGGCCTTCGCTGTGGCCTTTGGTCTGTGCGTCATCACCCCGGCCATGGCCGAGGAGGCTGACGCCGAGTTGCCGCCCACCGTGATCACCGCCGTGCAGCAGGCCTCGCCGCTGACCGTGGTGGCCGATCCCAAGGACGCGCGCCAGCCAGTGCCGGCCAGCGATGCCGCCGATTACCTCAAGACCATTCCCGGCTTCTCCGCCATTCGCAGCGGTGGCAGCAACAGCGACCCGGTGCTGCGTGGCCTGTTCGGTTCGCGCCTGCTGCTGCTCACCGATGGCGGGCAGATGATCGGCGCCTGCCCCGGACGGATGGATGCGCCCAGTTCCTATATCGCGCCGGAAACCTTCGACCTGCTGACCGTCACCAAGGGCCCGCAAACCGTGATCTGGGGGCCGGGCGCTTCGGCCGGTGTGGTGCGTTTCGACCGTGAGCCAGAGCATTTTGGCGAGCTGGGCGCGCGCCTGCATGCCAGCGTGCTGGCGGGCTCCAATGGCCGCTTCGACCGCCTGATCGATGGCGCCGTCGGCAGCGAGCAGGGCTACCTGCGGGTGATGGGCAATCGCTCGCACTCCGATGACTACGACAATGGCGATGGCGACACCATCGCCTCACGCTGGAACAAGTGGAACGGCGATGTGGCCCTGGGCTGGACGCCGGATGCCGACACCCTGGTCGAACTCACGGCCGGGCGGGGCGATGGTGAGGCGCGCTATGCCGGCCGTGGCATGGACGGCACCCAGTTCAAGCGCGAGAGCCTCGGCTTGCGCGTCGAGCGCAGCAACCTCGGTGGCGTGCTGGATAAGCTCGAGGCCAAGGTCTACTACAACTACGCCGACCACATCATGGACAACTTCCGTCTGCGCGTGCTCGATCCTACCAGCATGATGGCCGGGCCGATGGCAGCGCAGGTCGACCGTCGTACCCTCGGCGCACGCCTGGCCGCTACCTGGCGGTGGGACGACGTCGAGCTGATCACCGGCATCGATGCGCAGCGTAGCGAACACCGTAAGCGCAGTTCCAGCGGCGGCATGATGGGTATGCCCTATGTCGACGCCGATCGCTTCCCCTGGGACAAGGATGCCGTGATGCACAACTACGGCCTGTTCGCCGAAGCCACCTGGAGCCTGGCCGAGGGTGATCGGCTGGTCTCCGGTGCGCGCCTGGATCGCGCCTCGGCCAAGGATTACCGGACGAGTTTTCGCAGCATGATGGGTATGGCCCGGCCCAACCCGACGGCAGGTGAAACCCGCGCCGACACTCTGCCCAGCGGTTTCTTGCGCTACGAGCATGACCTGGCCGGCTCGCCGACCACTGTCTATGCCGGCATTGGCCATGTACAGCGCTTCCCCGATTACTGGGAGCTGTTTTCCGCCGGCCTCAATGGCCCGGCTGGCGCGGACAATGCCTTCGACGGCATCGAGCCGGAGAAGACCTCTCAGCTCGATGTCGGCATCCAGTACCAGAGTGAGGCGCTGCAGGCCTGGGCTTCGGCCTATGCCGGGCAGATCCGCGACTACATCCTGTTCGACTACCGGGGCATGAGCACCCGGGCCGACAACGTCGATGCGCGCATCATGGGCGGCGAGCTGGGCGTGGCCTATGCCTTCACCTCCAACTGGAAGGCCGATGCCACCCTGGCCTACGCCTGGGGCAAGAACAGCTCGGATGGTGAAGCGCTACCGCAGATGCCGCCGCTGGAAGCACGCCTGGGCCTGACCTATGCGCGCGACGACTGGAGTGTCGGCGCCCTGTGGCGTGTGGTCGACGACCAGGGCCGTATCGCCGAAGGCCGGGGCAACGTGGTGGGCCAGGACTTCGGCGACAGCGCCGGTTTTGGTGTGCTGTCGCTCAACGGCGCCTATCGCGTCAGCCAGCAGGTCAAGCTCAGCGCCGGTGTGGATAACCTGCTCGACAAGAACTACGCCGAGCACCTCAACCTGGCCGGCGACGCCGGTTTCGGCTTCCCCGCCGACACCGGCATCGATGAGCCGGGCCGCACCTTCTGGGCCAAGGTGGATTTCGACTTCTGAGGCTTCAGTGCTGTTGCTCCCCTCTCCCATTCATGGGAGAGGGGCTGGGGGAGAGGGGATCTCTGTCGACCTCCCCGGATTTCATCCGGGCTACGAATCTATGCGGGCTAATACAGCGTTAAGGTTCCTGCGTGAAAGTAGCCCCGCAAACACACTTACCCCTGCATCTTCGAGGACTCCATCATGCGCAAACTGCTTCTGCTGTCCCTGGCCCTCGCCAGCCCGCTGACCTTCGCCGCCACCGAATGCACCACCGCCGACAAGGCGCAGTGGCAGGATCAGGACAAGTTCCAGGCCGACCTGAAAGCCCAGGGCTACCAGATCAAGAAGTTCAAGGTCACCGGCGGCAACTGCTACGAAATCTACGGCCACGACAAGGACGGCAAGAAGGTCGAGATCTACTTCGACCCGGTCAGCGGCAAGCCGGTCAAGAGCAACGTGGAAGGCTGATGAGCAGCTCGACCGTGCGCGTGTGGGATCCAGTGGTGCGCCTGTTCCACTGGTCCCTGGCCGGCGCTTTCCTGGCCAACTACTTCTTCACCGAAGAGGGCGAGAACTGGCATCGCTGGTTCGGCTACTACGCCGTGGCCTGGCTAGCGATTCGCCTGCTGTGGGGCTTCATTGGCACGCCCGCGGCGCGCTGGGCCGACTTCTGGCCGACGCCGGCACGCCTGCGTGCGCATGCGGGGGCACTGTTTTCCGGCAAGCCCTATCACCGTCTCGGCCACTCGCCGCTGGGCGCTCTGGTGATGATCCTGATGATGGCCTTGATGCTGGGCCTGGGCGTGACCGGTTTTCTCATGGAGGAGGTGGATTACTTCTGGGGCGCCGACCTGCCACAGGACATCCACGAATTCTTCGCCAACGCCCTGATGGCTCTGGTGGGGCTGCATATCGCCGCTGCCCTGTTCGAGAGCTATCGGCTGCGCGAGAACCTGCCGTTGTCGATGATCACCGGCAAGCGTCGCCCGCTGGATCACTGAGCCCGTTTGCGTACCGCACTCATCAAGCGCGTTATCTCGCCATTGAGGAGCAGGCGCTCGAAGGCGGCACGCGTGCGCTCGACTATGGCGTCGTCGGTGCTGGCGCTGTAGGCCAGGTACAGCCCGCTGGACAGTTCAGCGAGGCGTGCCGTGCGTTGCAGTTCGCTGGCATCGTGCCCCGCCTCGCGGCTCAGTCGCCTGGCATCGCCTTCGGTCAGGGGCAGCAGTTCGATCTGCCGGTTGAACAGGCGGCGCATGTTTTCATTGTTTCTGGCGGCTACCGAAAGCTTGGTGAAGCCTCGGCTCTGCAAGTACTGCTGGCGCATGTCGTCGCGCACCACACCGATCAGATAGCCCCTGGCATCGTCCAGCTCTTGCACCTGGACGTCCTCGCGGGCCTTGAGCTTGTACAGGTAGGCATCGTAGTCGAGCACCTTGGCGGCCCATTTAAACGAGCTTTCACGCTCTGGCGTGCGGGCGATCAGGTAGATCAGCACGTTAGGCTGCTGCAGGGCCAGGTCATAGGCGCGTGCCCAGGGGTACAGCGCCAGTTGATAGTCGAGCCCGGCCTCGTGCAGTGTGGCCTCGACCACGGCGGTGGCGGGGCCCGCGACCTTGTCGTCCTGCACGAAGGCGTACAGGCTGTCTTCGGTGACGGCCCTGATCGTATCGGCAGATGCCAGGGCAGGTGCCAGCAGCAGGGCGGTCAACCAGGCGAAGTGGGTCAGGAACATGCTGGCCTCGTCAGTCAGAATCGCACGGTACGGTTACGCCCCAGGCGCTTGGCGCGGTACAGGGCTTGATCGGCGCGCTGCATCAGCGCCTCGAAATCGTCTGGTTCGGCTTCCAGTTGGGCGATGCCGATGCTCAGGGTCACATGCCCAGCTGTTGCGGATGTGCCGTGGGCGATGGCCAGCTCCTCCAGCCCAGCATGCAGGCGCTGGGCGCATAGCTCAGCCTGCTGGCCATCGATCCCAGGCAGGAGAACGGCGAATTCCTCGCCACCAAGACGGGTGACCAGTTCCCCGCTGCGGTTGAACAGCCCCCTCAGCAACGCGGCGATCTGGCTCAGGCACTGGTCGCCAGCGGCATGGCCGTAGCTGTCGTTGTAACTCTTGAAGTGGTCGACATCGCACATCAGCACTGACAGGGGCAGATCCTGCCCGCGTGCTCGGCGCATCTCGAGCTGCTTGGTTTCGTCGAAATGGCGCCGGTTGGCCAGCCCGGTGAGCGGGTCACTGCGGTTGAGTGCGTGCAGGCGCTCATTGGCGGCGCGCAGCTCCGCGGTGCGCTCCTCCACCAGTTCGGCCAGGCGGTCGCGGTGCGCGGCGAGGGCCTGCTCGGCACGATCCTGACGCTCCAGGTAGGTGCGCAGCTTGTCCTGCAGTTTGTTGATGCCGCTCTCCAGCAGGCTGAGTTCGTCGTCACGGCTGGCGGCACGTTGCAGGCGCAGGCGCCTTTCCAGTGTGGTTGGTGATAACTGGCTGAGGTGGCGGGCGATCTGGCGCACATGCACCGTGACCGAGCGGTTGAACAGCAGCATGATCAGCCCAGCGATCATCAGGCTTTGCAGCACCTGCGCCAGGAGAATGGAGGCGACGTCACCGACCAGTTCTTGCCAGAGCAGGGCTTCGTTGCCCACCAGGCGCAGCTCGCCGATATTCTCCTTGCCACCAGGGTAGGGGGCGTAGCTGAGCTTTTCATACAGCTCGGGCGCGCGTGAGGTTTCTTGATAATCCGCTGCCTGATGGCGAATCACCTGCGGCTCACGCCCTTCACGCAGGATGCGCAGCTCGATCAGGCCCACGGCGCCTGCCTGCGATACGCTGTCGAGCTGGGTGTGCAGGGTGTCCTCGTCCATTTCCCAGATGGCCTTGGACAGGGTGGCGCGAAACACCTGATCGATCAGTTGCAGCTCGTTGCGCATGTTCTGCAGGTTGCCGTTCCAGGCCAGGTAGGTGCGCAATGAGGTGCTGAGCAGGATGAACAGGACGCAGAACAGCAAGGTGACCGTGACCAAGTGTCGGCCGAGCGACTGTTGGCCTAGCTGCAGAGGCGCGTCGTTCATTGCCATTTTGCGTAGATGGCCTCTAGCTGACCCGTCTCTTTCAGAGCCTGCAGGCCATGGCGAAAGCGCGCGAGGGTGGCGGCGGAGGTGTTGCGGCTGAACGCCAGGCTCAGTTCGGCGCCATCGAGATTGCCTAGATCGAGCACGGAGTAGAGCGGGTGCTCAGGGTGCTGGCCCTGCTGGCGCAGGATGTAGTCGGCATTGATCTTGTTGATGATCCACAGGTCGACACGGCCCCTGCGCAGTTTTTCGTAGTTGAGTTCGTAACGGTTGCTCGACTGCAGGTTTCTGCCGATCTCGAAGCCATGGCTGAGCAGGTAGCGCTCGCCGACATCGTCCTTGACCGTGGCGATCTGGTACCGGCGCGCTTGCTCGAGGCTGTCCAGGTGCAGGTTCGCCTGGGTGCTGTAGAGAAACCAGTGGCCAGGGGCGATGGGGCCGACCCAGTTGAACAGCGCCTCACGCTCCGGCGTGCGGGCGATCGAGTAGATCAGTACGTTACGGCCGTTGAGCGCGATGTCATAGGCGCGTGCCCAGGGCATGAACTGGATGTTGCTCTTCTCGCCAACCTCGTCGAGCAAGGCCTGCACCACTTCGGTGGCCAGGCCGCTGGGCTTGCCGTCGATGGTCATGCTGTAGGGCGGTAGTTCCTCCGTGACGACGCGGATCGACTCCTCGGCCTGGGCGAGCCAGGGCACGAGCAGGCAGAGCCAGGTGATGAGGTGGCGATAGGCACGAGAGGACATGGAGCGGCTCTGAGGCTACGGTAGCGCTTGAAAAGTATGCCACTATTGTGCCATTACCTGGCCTGGCCTGTAATCAGCGAGCCGACCAGCGTGAGGGCGGCTCGTCAGGCACTCAGGCCAGGCGCGCGTCCAGGCTGTTCTGCGCCAGGCGTTTGGCTTGTGCCTCGGTCATGCCCAGGTGTTCGTGCAGGGCGGCGAAGTTCTCGCCAACATAGCCGCCGAAGTAGGCCGGGTCATCGGAGTTCACCGTCACCTTCACGCCGCGCTCGAGCATCTCGAGGATGTTGTGCTGGCCCATGTGCTCGAACACGCAGAGCTTGATGTTCGATAGCGGGCAGACGGTCAGTGGAATCTGCTCGTCGATGATGCGCTGCATCAGCCGCTCGTCCTCGATGGCGCGTACGCCGTGGTCGATGCGCTTGATCTTGAGCAGATCCAGCGCCTCCCAGATGTACTCGGGCGGCCCCTCTTCGCCAGCATGCGCCACGGCATGCAGGCCTTCGCTGCGTGCCTTGGCGAACACCCGCTCGAACAGCCGTGGCGGGAAGCCCTTCTCCGAGCTGTCGAGGCCGACGCCGATAAAGGCATCGCGGAACGGCATGGCCTGCTCCAGGGTCTTGAACGCTTCTTCCTCAGGCAGATGGCGCAGGAAGCTGAGGATCAGGCCGTGGCTGATGCCCAGTTGCTGCTCGCCGTCGCGTAGCGCCTGCTGGATGCCGCGCAGCACCACCTCGAAGGGAATGCCGCGGTCGGTGTGGGTCTGCGGGTCGAAGAAGGGTTCGACGTGGATGACGTTCTGCGCCTTGCAGCGTTGCAGGTAGGCCCAGGTCAGGTCGTAGAAGTCCTGCTCGGTGCGCAGCACGTTGGCGCCTTGGTAATACAGGTCGAGAAATTCCTGCAGGTTGTTGAAGGCATAGGCCGCGCGCAGGGTCTCGACATCGGCCCAGGGCAGGGCGATCTGATTGCGTTCGGCCAGGGCGAACAGCAGCTCGGGCTCCAGCGAGCCTTCCAGGTGCAGGTGCAGTTCGGCCTTGGGCAGGGCGTTGAGCCATTCGGGCATGGTCGGTTCTCGTTGTCAGGCTTGGGAATCGGCAAAGTTTAACCCTTGGGACAGGATCGTGCTGCGCCACCTGGCCCGCTGCGTAGGGTGGACATCGCTTGATCGTTCCCACGCTCTGCGTGGGAACGCCGTTGCAGACGCTCCGCGTCTGCGGGACGCAGAGCGTCCCTGGTAGGGCTCCCACGCCGGAGCGTGGGAGCCATCAGTCACGACGCAATCAGCCCTATGCCTCCTCGCGCCGATAGGCATAGGTATCGGCGAAACGCGACAGCAGGTACGCGGCGCTGGTCACCGGCGGATACTTGGCCGGGTTTTCCGCGCTGGAGCAGTTCGGCAGGCAGTCGATCAGCGTGTCAGGGTGCGGTTCGGCGAAGAACGGCATGGAGTAGCGATCCACCCCCAGCGGGCTGATCACCCGGTGCGGTGTGGAGGTGTAACGGTCGTTGCTCCAGCGCGCCATCATGTCGCCGATATTGACCACGAAGCTGCCGGCAATCGGTGGCGCTTCGATCCACTCGCCGTTACGCGCACGCGCCTGCAGGCCACCGGCTTCATCCTGATAGAGCAGGGTGACGCAGCCGTAGTCGGTGTGTGCGCCTGCGCCCTGTTGCTCGGCGCTGCTGGCAGTGTGGCGCGGCGGATAGTGGATCATGCGCAGCACGCTGATCGGCTCATGAAAGCGCGCGTCGAAGAAATCCTGCTCGATGTCCAGCGCCATGGCCATGGCGCGCAGCAGGGTCTTGGCCAAGTCCTGCATATCCGCGTAGTGGGTTTCCATCAGGTCGGCCCAGCCGGGCATCTCCGGGTGGCGATTTGGCCCACGCAAGGGTTTGCCGGCCAGCACCTCGGGGTGATCGGCGGGCATGTGGAAACCCATGTCGAAGGTCTCCTTGAGGTCGCTGGGCTTGCTCGGGTCGAGCTGCTCGGTGGCAATCGCCCCATAGCCGCGGTGATGAGTGCTCTGGGTAATGTCGATCCTGAGCTTTTCCTCGGTCGGCAGGGCGAAGAAGGTTTTCGCCGCATCGAGCAGGGCATCGATGCGCTCGGCGCTGATCGGGTGGCCAACGATATAGAAGAAGCCCCAGTCGCGGCAGGCGCGGTCGATCTGCTCGGCCACGGCGGGCCAGGCGGAAGCGTCGTTGTTGTACAGGGGGGCGATATCGATGATGGGGAGGCTGTTCATAAAAGCTCTGCAGGGACGGCATCGGTGGCTTTCGGGTTATCGCCGCTGAAGCGCCTCCCACACCTGTGGGAGCGGCTTCAGCCGCGATGCTCTGCTTTTACTTCGGCAACTCGGCCTTCACGTTTTCCACGTAGTAGTTCATCGACGCCAGCTCGGCATTGGTCGCGCTCACGCCATCGGCGATGCGCTCTTCGCCGCTCTGATCCTTGATCGGGCCGGTAAAGGGGTGGAACTTGCCGCTGCGAATGTCGGCGATGATCTGCTCGGCCTCGCTCTTCACGTCAGCCGGCACCAGGTCGCTGATCGGCAGTTCGATGGTGTCCTCGGCCAGGCCACCCCAGAAGTCTTCGGATTTCCAGGTGCCGTCGATCACTGCCTGGGTGGATTTGATGTAGTGCGGGCCCCAGTCGTTGACGATGGAGGTGAGCACGGCCTTGGGCCCGAAGTGGGCCATGTCCGAGGCGTAACCCACGGCATAGATGCCCCGGCGCTCGGCGGTCTGGATCGGCGCCGGGCTGTCGGTGTGCTGGAACATCACGTCCACGCCCTGGTCGATCAGCGCGTTGGCGGCGTCGGATTCCTTGCCCGGATCGAACCAGGTGTTGACCCACACCACCTTGATCTCGGTGCCCGGGTTGTACTTGTCCAACGCCAACTGGATGGCGTTGATGTCGCGGATGACTTCTGGGATCGGGAAGGAGGCGATATAGCCGACCTTCTTGGTCTTGGTCATCTTCGCCGCGAGGAAGCCGCCGACGTAACGCCCCTCATAGGAGCGCGACAGGTAGGTGCCGACGTTCTTGGCCTGCTTGTAGCCGGTGGCATGCTCGAAGGTTACCTTGGGAAATTGCTTGGCCACCTTGATGGTCGGGTTCATGTAGCCGAAGGAGGTGGTGAAGATCAGGTCGAAACCGCCTTTGGCCATATTGCGGATCACCCGCTCGGCGTCGGCACCTTCCGGTACGTTCTCGACGAAGCTGGTGCTGACCTTGTCGCCCATTTCCTTCATCAGCATCTGCCGGCCCTGCTCGTGCTGGTAAGTCCAGCCGTGGTCGCCGATGGGACCGATATAGACGAAGCCGACTTTCAGTGGATCGGCGGCGGAGGCGCTGAGCATGGCGCCAAAGCCCAGGGCGGCGATTAGGATACGCAGCAGCGGTTTCTTGCTCTTCTCGAACATGATCGGTGGAACTCCAGTCTTGTGTTTGGGATAGCTGTTGGTTGGCTGATCCCATGACTGCAAAAAGCTGACCAATAGGACAGATAGGTGGCGCTGCGCGGTTTGCTGTCGGGAGCGGGTGGTGGAGCGGAGCTGGATTGGTGCGCGTTGTTGTTACGTGCCGTGTTGTGGTGCGCAAAGCATGGCTGTTCGTGCGATTCCCCTTGTAGGAGCGAGCTCTGCTCGCGAAGCGTTCGAGGCAAGAGCCTTCGCGAGCAGCCCGTAGGGTGCGCTGTGCGCACCGGCAGTTTCTCGGTGCGCATGGCGCACCCTACGGTTCAGGATCAGGCATTCACCAACTGCCTCGCCGCCTGTCGGTGGTCGGCGATCAGTTGCGCCACATCCAACCCCTCGATCTGCCCGTCGATAACGCGCCAGGTGCCGCCAATCATCATGCGGTCGGCGCGATCGGCACCGCACAGCAGCAGGGCAGCGAGCGGGTCGTGGCTGCCGGAGAAACGCAGCTCATCGAGCTTGAACAGCGCCAGGTCGGCCTGCTTGCCTACCGCCAGCTCGCCGATATCGCTGCGCCCGAGCAGGCGCGCCGAACCACATGTGGCCCAGCCCAGCGCGCGTTGCGGGGTAATTGCCTCGGCGCCGTAGCGCAGGCGCTGGGTATACAGGGCCTGGCGGGCTTCGAGGATCAGGTTCGAGGCGTCGTTGGAGGCCGAGCCGTCGACCCCCAGGCCCACCGGCGCGCCGGCTGTCTCCAGGTCGTGCACGGGGCAGATACCCGACGCCAGGCGCATGTTCGAGCAGGGGCAGTGGCAGACGCCAGTGCCGGCGGCGCCGAGGCGGGCGATTTCCTCGGGGTTGAAGTGGATGCCATGGGCCAGCCAGATGCGCGGGCCGAGCCAGCCGACGCTTTCCAGATAATCCACGGTGCGCAGGCCGAACTGGCGCAGACAGTAGTCTTCTTCGTCGAGCGTTTCGGCCAGATGGGTGTGCAGGCGCACGTCCAGTTGCTCGGCCAGCTCGGCGCTGGCGCGCATGATGTCGCGGGTGACCGAAAAGGGCGAACAGGGCGCCAGGGCGATCTGAATCTGCGCGCCATCGCCACGTTCGTGGTACTGGCGAATCAGGCGCTGACTGTCGGCCAGGATCGTCTCACCGCTCTGCACCGTGTGTTGCGGCGGCAGGCCGCCGTCGGCCTCGCCCAGGCTCATCGAGCCGCGGCAGAGCATGGCGCGCATGCCCAGTTCGCGCACGGTCTCCACCTGCACGTCGATGGCCTGCTCCAGTCCGCCAGGGAACAGGTAATGATGGTCGGCGGCGGTGCTGCAGCCGGACAGCAGCAGCTCGGCCAGCGCCACCTTGCTGGCCAGCGCCAGTTTCTCGGGCGTGAGGCGTGCCCAGACCGGATAGAGCGTCTTCAGCCAGGGGAACAGCGGCTGGTTGACCACCGGCGCCCAGGCGCGGGTAAGGGTCTGGTAGAAGTGATGATGGGTGTTGATCAGGCCTGGCAGCACGACGTGCTCGCGGGCATCGAAGCTCTGCTCGCAGGGTGTTGACGGCTGCTGGCCGGCACCAAGCACTTCGGCGATGCGGCCATCCTCGATCACCAGGCCGCCGGAGGCGTCCAGATCGTTGGCGGTGAAGATGGCGAGCGGGTTCTTGATCCAGATACGGGTAGCTGCCATGAGCAGGCTCCTCTGAGGTTGATATCAGGTAAGCCAGCTCAGTGTTGACCCTGTCTGCTGATCCAGGGGGAGGCGCAGAGCGCCAGCCACAAGCCACAAGCCACAAGCCACAAGCCACAAGCCACAAGCAGTCTAGCGAATGAGCAGCCTCCGTCCAGCACTCAGGCTCTTCTTGAAGCTTGAAGCTTGAAGCTTGAAGCTTACGGCATTAATTCAATGCCCCGGCTGCCAAGGTTGGCCCAATGAGACTGGCGCATACAGCCGGGTCTTTATCGCATCACGCGAGAGCAGCACCAGCACCAGGATGGTGGCCACATAGGGCAGCATGGCCAGCAGGTTCGACGGGATCGACAGGCCAATGCCTTGCGCCACCAGGTGAAGGATGCTGGCCAGGCCGAACAGGTAGGCGCCGAGCAGCACACGGAATACGCGCCAACTGGCGAACACCACCAGCGCCAGGGCGATCCAGCCGCGCCCGGCGGTCATGTTCTCCGCCCACATCGGCGTATAGGCCAGCGACAGGTAGCCGCCGGCCAGGCCAGCCATGGCGCCGCCGAATAGCACCGCCAGGGTGCGCACGCGCAGCACCGGCAGGCCCATGGCGCTGGCGGCGTCCGGGTTTTCGCCAACGGCCTGGATGATCAGGCCGATGCGGCTTTTCAGCAGCACCCAGGCGACCAGGGCGAACAGGACGAAGGAAAGGTAGATAAGTACATCCTGAGCGAACAGCATGCGTCCGATCAGCGGTATGTCGGACAGCAGCGGAATGACGATGGGCTCGAAGCCGGTCAGCGGCTTGCCGACCCAGGCGGCGCCGACGAAGGTGGACAGACCCACGCCGAAAATGGTCAGGGCCAGGCCTGTGGCCACCTGGTTGGCGTTGAAACCCAGCGCCACGGCGGCGAACAGCATCGACAACAGCATGCCCGCAGCAATCGCCAGCAGCACACCGAGCCACAGGCTGCCGGTGCTGAAGGCGACGATAAAACCGATCACCGCGCCGAACAGCATCATGCCTTCCTGGCCGAGGTTGAGCACACCGCTCTTCTCGCACACCAGCTCGCCCAGGGCCACCAGCAGCAGCGGCGTGCCGGTGCGCGCCATGGCGTAGAAGATATTGGTCAACAGATCGAGATCCATGAGCGTCAAGCCTCAGGCTGCAAGCGGCAAGTAAAGAAAAAATGGAAACAAGTCATGCGGCAGACTCCTGCTTGCGGCCTGTGGCTTGCAGCTTGAAGCCCCACGCGAAGCGTGGCCGATAGAGGATCAACACATCACAGGCCAGCAGGTAGAACAGCATCATGCCCTGGAACAGTTGGGTGATCGCCTGCGGCAGGTTGAGGTTCATCTGTGCGTTCTCGCCGCCCAGATACAGCAGCGCCATCAACAGGCTGGCGGCGACTATGCCGAGCGGGTTGAGACGACCGAGAAAGGCCACGGTGATCGCCGCATAGCCGTAACCGGGCGACACCTGCGGCACCAGTTGGCCGATGGGCCCGGCCACTTCGCCCACACCCGCCAGCCCAGCCAGCGCGCCGCTGACCAGCAGGGCGAACCACACCAGGCGCTTCTCGCGAAAGCCGACGAAACTCGCGGCACGGCTGTCCAGGCCCAGCACCTTGATCTGGAAACCGAGAAAGCTCTTGTGCAGCAGCACCCACACCGCCACCAGGGCCAGCAGCGCCAGGTACAGACCGCCATGCAGGCGCCCGTCCTCGCTGACCAGCGGCAGGCGGCTGGCATCGCCGAACATCGCCGATTCGGGGAAGTTGAAACCGGCCGGATCCTTCAGCGGGCCATGCACGAAGAACAGCAGCAGGTTCAGCGCGATGTAGTTGAGCATGATGCTGGTGAGGATTTCGTTGGCGTTGAACTGCGTGCGCAGCCAGGCGGTAAGCCCGGCCCAGGCCGCGCCCGCGCAGGTGCCGGCCAGCACCACCCAGGCCAGTGCCCAGCGGCTTTCCCAGTCGATCAGTTGCAGCGCCATGGCGCTGCCGGCCAGGGCGCCGATCAGCAACTGGCCTTCGGCGCCGATGTTCCAGATGCGCGCCTGGTAGGCCACCGCCAGGCCCAGGGCGCAGAGCAGAATCGGCAGCGCCTTGACCAGCAGTTCGGACACGCCATACCAGTCGCTGAGCGGGGCGATCAGCAGGGTGTGCAGGGTTTCCAGCGGGTCATGGCCGAGTAGGGTGAACAGCAGTACGCCGCTCACCAGCGTCAGCACGGCGGCCAACAGCGGCGACAACCAGAGCATGGGGCGCGACTCCTGGCCGCGCGGTTCCAGGGATAACAGCATGACGGGCTCCGTCAGCAGGCCGCAGCGGCGGCGGGTTGATCGAATTCACCGGCCATCCAGCGACCGACTTCCACGGTGGACACCTGCGCCGTCGCGGCCAGTGGCGACAGCCGCCCGCTGCACAGCGCGCCGATGCGGTCGCTGATCTGGAACAGCTCGTCGAGGTCTTCGGAGATCACCAGGATCGCCGCGCCGGCATCGCGCAGGGCGATCAGCGCGCGGTGGATGGCGGCGGCGGCGCCGACGTCGACACCCCAGGTGGGGTGCGCGGCCACCAGCAGTTTCGGGTTTTGCAGGATTTCCCGCCCCAGAATGAATTTCTGCAGATTGCCACCGGACAGGCTGCGCGCGGCGGTGTCAGCATCCGGCGTCTTCACCGCGAAGCGCTGGATGATCTGCTCGGCCAGCGCACGCACCTTGCCGCGCTGCACCAGTCCGCACTTGACCAAGCCCTGGAAGGCGGTGAGCAGGGCGTTGTCCACCAGGCTCATTTCCGGCACCGCGCCATGGCCAAGGCGTTCGGCGGGCACGAAAGCCAGGCCCAGAGCGCGCCGCGCATCCGGCTGCAGATTGGCCACCGGCGCGGCATCCAGGCTGACCCGCTCACGCTCACTACGGTGCAGACGGGTTTCGCCGCTGAGCAGCGCGAGCAACTCGTCCTGGCCATTGCCAGCGACTCCGGCGATACCGACGATCTCGCCGCTGCGCACTTCCAGGCGAATGCGTTCCAGCGAACAACCGAACGGGTCGGGGTTGTGCCAACTCAAATCATCGACGCGCAACCGTGGCAGGCCGCCGCTGACTTTCGGGTAACTGCTTTCCAGCCCCTCGGCGTCGCCGACCATCAGCCGCGCCAGTTCCAGATCCGAGCACTCTGCTGGCACGCAATGGCCGGACACCCGCCCACCACGCAGCACCGTGGCGCTCTGGCACAGCGCGCGCACCTCACCCAGCTTGTGGCTGATAAACAGAATGCTGCAGCCCTCGGCGGCCAGACGGCGCAGGGTGATGAACAGCTCGTCGGCCTCCTGCGGGGTGAGTACCGAGGTGGGTTCGTCGAGGATCAGCAGTTTGATGTCCTGCATCAGGCAACGCACGATCTCCACCCGCTGCCGTTCGCCGATGGACAGGCTGTGCACCAACCGGGTCGGCTCCAACGCCATGCCGTAGCGCTGCGACACCTCGCGAATCTTCGACTCCAGTTGCTTCGGCGTACCGGCCTGCCCGCCCATGGCCAGGGCGATGTTCTCGGCCACGGTCAGCGTCTCGAACAGCGAGAAATGTTGGAACACCATACCGATGCCCAGACGCCGCGCCATGGCTGGGTCGCGCATCGTCAGCCGCTCGCCCTGCCAGCGAATCTCACCGCTGCTCGGCTGGGTGACGCCGTAGATGATCTTCATCAACGTGCTCTTGCCGGCGCCGTTCTCGCCGAGCAGGGCGCGGATCTCACCGGGAGCGATGGCCAGGTCGATACGGTCATTGGCCAGACAGCCGGGGTATTGCTTGCTGATGGCGGTGAGCTGCAAGCGTGGAGAGTCGGGTGAGACGGACATGGAAAACGCTCATGGAAAGAACTGAGCGGGGCTAAAGCAAAAACTTGGCCAGGGAGTCAGAAAATCCATTGTCTGGACGCTTGCCCATGATCAAGCGCATTTCCGTGCTCGTCCTTGGTGCGCGCTTCTCCGTGCACAGTGCCCAACGCACCGCATTCGCGCGTTCGAGGCTAAAGCCCCTCCCACACGAGAGTGGCAATTTGTGGGAGGGGCTTTAGCCGCGACCCGTAGCCCGGATGCAATCCGGGGTTCCCTCTTGCTGGCCGCAGAGAATCGCAGCCGAATGCGCGATGGCGGCGCACAGGGTTCTTACGGGGCCGTAATGCTGGAGCAAAAAGAGGAGGTCAAGCGAATACACTGGTCTATCGGGGCATAGCGGTAAGTTTATGATTGGGAAGGGTTTTTGCAGCAGGCGAAACGGGATGGTGCGGAGTTAGATGGAAGGCTCTACTATTGGATTAGTACCGCCTTCCATCTAATCACTGTTAGGCACTTACGCAGGAGTCCCTATGATATTCGCAAAATTTGAATATCCAGAAGAGTGCTGGGACGTCCATGAAGGGCTAAAGAAATATCTTCTGGAACACTTCAAAAATATCGAGTGCGGGCTGCAAACTGACTCTTGGTTTTGGATACACATAGACAAGCATAAAGTTGTTATAGATACATTCTCGTCAATGAAACATCAAATCAAATCTGCTAGCGCCGGGCCGCACATCCAACAAGTCATAAGTTTACTTCAGAGAAAATATAAAATTAATGTTTATCCAGAGCCAGAACTGGAAGACCATGATTATCTCTCGTAACTTACCCGGCAACGCCAGCCTAACAACTGGCTCAAATCGTTCGCTCCGCTCACTGGGACGGGCTGAAGCCCGCCCCTTAGCCAAACGTTATGCGTAATCGAGCATGAAGAATAAATTGAGCTCAAAGGAAAAAGAACTCTGGAATAGGATATCCAAAATTCTCTGGAAGAACTGGGATCCTATCGGTGTCTACGAAGAAGACAGTGAGTGGGATGATGAATACGATAGCTATGTACCTCACATATTCCAACTTGCAGTAGAGGGTTGCGATCACATTAGAATCGCTGCTTCACTCACATCAACAATTCGTCAAAATATCGGATTGAACGCCACAGACAACAACGAACATGACATTAGTGTTGCAAAGTTAATCGTCAGTGCCAGGCAAGGAATATTAGGCTAGTGAGCAAACCGCATAACAAGTGGTTCAAGTCGCTCGCTTGGGACGGGCTAAAGCCCGCCCCTTAACCAAACGTTAGAAGGTAGATTAAGTAATGCGCTGGTTGTACATAAGAGTGGATGGCTCGGACCTTTCAGTGTGTGAAAAAACCTTGATTATCGAGCTTAAAAATCTCGCAGTTCGCTTGCACGAATTAGAACCCAAATTGGTAAATTTCCAGCATCCCAAAACGCCGGACATGAGCTCTCAAGATCTACTCGACTGGGACATTGGCTTAGATTTAAATTTGGAAGCAATTACTAAAATTCACGCCAAAGCTATCGCACTCAGCCTTCAGCAAATCGCAGTCGAAACAAAAAGAGATTTCGTAGTGGGGCTTACGAATGAGCTCGGCGTCACCGAAGACATTATTTTTATCCATGAAAATTCTGGAAGAGCCGAAGCGGAAGCATTATGCAGCATTGCAACTGCCGTCTAACTAGTGGTTCAAATCGCTCGCTCCACTCACTGGGACGGGCTAAAGCCCGCTCCTTAACCAAACGTTAGATTTCCATGAACATTGAAGAACTAATTAACATGATAGAGAAAGCCTTCGATGGGGTTCCTCAACCTGAAGAAATTACTCTGCATGTAGCTGAAGCGCATGATGACTATGACTATGACCACGACAAAGAACATCGTAGAAGAGACTATATCGGGCGCTGGCAAGATGTGCCAAGAGAGCACATAAGGAAGTGTCAGTCAGCTTTGAGTTTTGTGAATAAAACAGGCATGCGATTTTACTTGCCAGCTTATATGATTTGGTACCTTAAAAATTTTGGCAGTGATGAGGTTTGGTCTGACCATACTCTTTACTCGCTAGATAATCATGCAAAAGATCCTAAGCTAGCTGAATATCATAAAGAACGCTTTTCATTGTTTACTCCCGATCAGCTTTGGGCATGTGCAGCATTTGTAAAATTTTGCGCTAATGATGAAACTGGATTCACAGACAGAAATTTTGCCAGGGAAAAATATGAAAGGTACTGGTCTCAGTATGAAGAAAACTAACAAGATGGTGCAGTGGAACCAGTTACGCTCTGCAAACTTTATGGTATCGCTACGCTCTTTTTACCATAAAATTTATTCCACTACACAGGTCCGCTGACGCAGCGTTATAGTAAAGGTGGCTCGTGAAAATATTCGTGTTTAGTAAAATTTACGGGGCGTGATTATCTGTTGTTGATGTTGCCGTTGCTTTTGTTTTTGCAATGTACGAATTTCAGTCTGAACGCGTAGCTTCACAGTTGTGGAAGGAGTTTGTATAAAGCTAAACGCGGTATGCGGAGTTATGTGACAAGCATTGCTGTCGGGTTGGTAACTCCTTTTGTTTGGCCAGCGTTGGAGCTTTATGGAAAGCGTCACGATAAAAACGCCAGAGAACGAAAATATCACTCTATATAAAGAGGCTGATAACCTATGGTATTGCCCGGTATGTGGTTCCCTTGAATTGAAGTTTCAGCCACGAACCGAAGAGGGCGGATCATTCGAGATGTGTAGTTGTGGCTTCGAGTTTGGTTTCGACGATGAGCCTGCTGCGTCAGCTCAGGCAGTTCGAGGCGTCGTTAGTAACTGGGATCGGTGGCGGCAAATGCTTATCCAGAAATTCAGACATCAGCCAGAAAAACTTAACCAGTTGAGGTTGCAGCTAGCCAGAATTGGGTGTGAGTCTTAGCCCGTATATCCACCGTACAAACGGTGGATGAAAAAGCGTCATCCACCCTACAGGTACATCATCCTGACTTCGAGCGTAGGGTGGATAACGCGAAGCTTATCCACCATTGGCGAGCAGGTAGCCGAGATCGAATGTAGCGATGCCTGAACGATGGGTTTCGCTGTGCTCAACCCATCCTGCAACTGCAACGTTTGTGCTCGGGCTTCAGAGATAGGAGCCAACCAGTGCGAGCATCCAGAGCGCTGCGGCAGGGATGATGAAGAGCAGGTTGAGGCCGCTGATGCGGGCATTGCTCTGACCGTTGTCATCGCCGCTGGCTTGGTTGGCGTGTCGCTGGATCTGGGCCAGGGGGATCGCCGGGGCCACGATGCAGCCGATCAGCAGTAGCATATTCAGAGAACCGTTCTCGAGCTCGATACGAGACAGGCCATTGCTAACTACCATCAGCACGACATAGAGCCAGGCGGTACCTGAATAATCCCATGATCCCAGACCCTGACGCTGCTTGTGCTCGCTGATCCGCCTGCATAGCGAATGGGTGAAGAAGATCTGAAAGAACGAGCGTACGGCCGGCATGATCTTTTTCGGCAGCATTGCAGTGCGCTGGCTGTCCCACTGCTTGTAGAACCAGTAGAGGGGGTACAGGCCGAAGGTGGCAAAATTCAGCAGGTAGAGTTTGTTCTCTGAGGTGACGAAGAAGGCGTTACGAGAGGAGGATTGTTCGTCCAGCAGTTCGGCTTTGGGAGGCTGATACAGGTTGTCCATTGACCTGGTTCCGATTGACGGTTTTGGGAGGCTCGCATCCAGCGAGTGTTCTTAGCACGCAAGAGTATAGGTATATCGAGGCGCTCTGACTGTGCACGCTGGCAGGAAATGGCAACAGCCTATCCGGCTCGGTAGCGACGCCGAGCGTCGCGGTAGTGCTCCCACGCTGGCGCGTGGGAGCCATTGTCCTGGGGGGCTATACGTCAGGCGCTTACCAGGGCAGCGGATTGCCTTGGTAGTCGAGGTAGCGCAAGCCAGGTTGGCCGACGGCTGCGCCGACCTGTTCGACCATGCCCTTGCAACTGCTGTCGATATCCAGCGGGGCATTGTCGCCACCCATGTCGGTGCGTACCCAGCCTGGGTGCATCAGCAGCACGCCGAGCTTGGGGTTGTCCTGGCCGCGCACGAAGCATTGCGCCAGGTGGTTGAGTGCTGCCTTGCTGGCGCCGTACAGCGGCATGCCCATGCCGGCGCCGGTTTCGATGCTGCCGAGGATCGAGCTCATGAATACGATCAGCCCCTGTTCGGCTGCCAGGTTCGGCAGCAGGCGCTCGGCCACGCGCAGCGGGGCGACGGCGTTGGTCAGGAACAGTTGGCCCATTTCTTCTGCGCTGGCCTGAGCGGTGCTGTGGTGCGCCGGGCCGGCCACTCCGGCGTTGACGAAGATGACGTCGAAGCGTTGCCCGTCGAGGTGACCAGCCAGTTGCTCCAGGCTGACCGGCTCGGTCATTTCCAGCAGTTCCACGCGCACGCCGAGCTCTTGCAGAGGGGCTTGTTGCGCGGCGCTGCGCACGGTGGCGGTCACGGCCCAGCCCTGGGTGGTGAATTCACTGGCCAGGCCAAGGCCGAGGCCGCGTGAGGCTCCAATGATCAGGATGGATCGGGAGGCAGTCATGTCGGGCTCCATGGTGGGTGAGAAAGACTCGTCAGCATAGCGCACCAACCTGTCAGTCAGTTGCGCTCAGGCTCTCCCGACCACGGCTGATATCACCCAGCAGCCGCTCCAGCCCTTCGCGCTCGGCCGGGGCCACCGCCAGGTGCAGGCGGGCGCCGGTGGCGTCGTAGTCTTCGCCTTCGATCAGGCTGTCGAAGTCATTCAGGCGCGCCTTGAACAGTGGCAGTTCGGCGAACTGCAAATGGCAGGTGAATGCCTGGCGCAGGATCAGTTCGCGGCGCTCGCCCGCCTGCAGGCATTTGGCTGCGCTGCCGCCGTAGGCGCGGGCCAGGCCGCCGGTGCCGAGCTGGATGCCGCCGTACCAGCGGATCACCAGTACCACCACCTGGTCGCAGTCCTGCCCTTCGATGGCGGCGAGGATGGGCCGGCCGGCGGTGCCGCCCGGTTCGCCGTCGTCGTTGAAGCGGTACTGGTTGCCCACCTTCCACGCCCAGCAGTTGTGCGAGGCGGCCAGGTCGCTGTGGCGTTCGATAAAGGCTTGCGCTTCGGCGGCGCTGGTGACCGGGGCGGCGAGGGCGAGGAAGCGGCTCTTGCGGATTTCCTCGCGGTACTCGCAAGGGCCGAGCAGGGTACTGGGCATGTTGGTTGGCCGGGCAATAAAAACGCCCGCCAGTATAGGGCACTTCTAAAAACTACCTGCGTTGCCATCGCGGCGTTAAAAACAGGCTCAAAATGCTCATTTACAACGCGTAAACTGCGCTTTTTCGCCTGTTTTTGCCTTGCGCTGGCTGCCTCGCCTACGTTTTTAGAAGTGCCCTATAAGCCTGGCGGGCGTTGATTGATGCCGAGCGATATCAGGCGCCGATCACGCCGCCGTCGTCGCGGCGGATCATCACCACCGAGGAGCGGGGGCGCATGCCGTCGCGGTGATCTGGGAAGCTGGACTTGCCGTCTTCACCCGGATGCTGCACACCGACGAACATCGTGCGTTGATCCGGGGCGAAGGCCAGGCCGGTGATCTCGCAGCCGCGCGGGCCGACCAGGAAGCGGCGGATTTCGCCGCTGACCGGGTCGGCGCAGAGCATCTGGTTGTTGCCCATGCCGGCGAAGTCGCCGCTGTTGCTATAGTTGCCGTCGGTGAGCACCCACAAGCGGCCATCCTTGTCGAAGCCGAGGCCGTCGGGGCTGTTGAACATGTTGTCGGCGTTGACGTTGGCCGAGCCGGCGTTGGGCGTGCCGGGGTGCACCACCGGGTTGCCGGCGACCACGAACAGATCCCAGGTGAAGCGCTCGGCAGCGGCGTCGTCGCCGGCCTCACGCCAGCGCAGAATCTGCCCGTAGACGTTGTTGGCGCGCGGGTTGGCGCCGTCCACCGGCTGGTCGTCGTTACCGCGTTTGACGTTATTGGTCAGGGTGCAATAGACCTGGCCGTCCTGCGGGCTGACGGCAATCCATTCCGGGCGATCCATGCGCGTGGCGCCAACCTGAGTGCCGGCGGCGCGGGCGCGGATCAGCACGTCGCCCTGGTCGCTGAAGCCGTTTTCGGCGGTCAGGCCATTCTGGCCAAAGCGCAGCTTGATCCAGCGGCCTTCGCCGCGCGGCTGCTGGGCATCGCCGCCGAGGTGGGCGACGTACAGGTCACCGTGGTCGAGCAGGTGGCGGTTGGCCTTGGGATTGCTCTTGTCGAGGCGGTCACGGCTGATGAACTTGTAGATGAACTCGCCGCGCTCGTCGTCGCCCATGTACACCACCACGCGACCGTCGCGGGTCTCGGTGAGGGCGGCGTTCTCGTGCTTGAAGCGGCCCAGTGCGGTGCGCTTGATCGGCTTGGAATCCGGGTCGAACGGGTCGATCTCGGTGATCCAGCCGTGGCGGTTGATCTCATTGGGATGACGGGAGAAGTCGAAGCGCTCGTCGAACAGGTGCCAGCGGTTGTCGCTGGCGCCTTCGAGGTTGGCGCTGTAACGCTTGAGCGCCGGGCTCAGGGCCAGCTTGGCGTCGGTACTGCCGAAGCAGTCGGTGAAGTTCTCTTCGCAGGTCAGGTAGGTGCCCCAGGGGGTCATGCCGCTGGAGCAGTTCTGGAAGGTGCCGAGCACTTCGGTGCCGAGCGGGTCGGCGGCGGTCTTCATCAGCGCATGGCCACGCGCCGGGCCGCTGATTTCCATGGGCAGGTTGGCATGGATGCGACGGTTGTACGGCGAGCCCTGGACGAATTGCCAGGCGCCATCGGCATTGCGTTTGACTTCGATGACGGTGACGCCCACGGCGGCCTGGGCCTTGCGTACGTCTGCCAGGGACTGCGGCGGCTTGCCGTGCTGCAGCAGGTACTGGTAGTTGCAGTATTCGTTGTTGATCGCCATGAGTGCGCGGTTGGCGTCGCCCGGCCAGGGGAAGAAGCTCATGCCGTCGTTGTTCTCGCCGAACTGGCCGAGCTGTTCCTTGGCATTGTGGCTGCCGTCGCCGCGATAAGGCGTGGAGTCGGCATGCAGTGGCTGGCCCCAACTGATCAGCACGTCGAAGCGGTAGCCCGGCGGCAGGGTGATGGTGTCGGCGGTGGTCGCCACGATGTTGTCGAAGCCGAGCAGCGCTTGGGTGCTGATGGCATTGGCCAGGGCCGTGCGGCCCAGCGGGCTGCCAGCCAGGAACAGGGCGGCGCCGGCCAGGGCGCCGGTGCCGATGAAGCGGCGGCGGCTCAGTACCAGATGTTGCAGGTCAGTCAGTTCGTTATTGTCCATCAGGCTCATCTCCTCCACGGGTGGAGGGCAGCCTAGTGGGCGAATGTGACGAGTCTATGAAGCTTTGTTTGCGGGTGTCAGGCCGCAACCCTTGAGGATGATCTGCACCAGTTGCTCGGCTGCTTCATCGAAGTCCTGCTTGGTCAGGCGCGAGCACTGCTTGATGCGGCAGATCTGCGAGGCAAAGTCGGCGTAATGCTGGGTGCTGCTCCACAGCAGGAAGATCAGGTGGATCGGGTCGACCGGATCCATCTTGCCGGTGGCGATCCAGGCCTCGAACACCGCGGCGCGGCCACGGAACCACTCCAGGTAGCTTTGATTGAAGTATTGCGACAGGCATTCGCCACCGCTGATCACCTCCATGGCGAAGATGCGCGAGGCCTTCGGCTGGCGTCGGGAGAACTCCATCTTGGCGCGGATATAGCGCTCCAGCGCTTCGGCCGGATCGTCATCGACGGTGAGGTGATTGAAGGTGCTGTCCCACAGTTCGAGGATGTTGCTCAGCACCGCCAGGTACAGCCCCAGCTTGTTGGTGAAGTAGTAGTGCAGGTTGGCCTTGGGCAGGCCGACGTTCTGCGCGATGGTGTTCATGCTGGTGCCCTTGAAGCCGTGACGGGCGAACTCCTCTTCGGCGGCCTTGATGATGGCCTCTTCGTTTTTCTGGCGAATGCGCCCGGCGGGTTTGTCGTGGGCGGTGTGAGCATGGACTTCAAGGGTCATGGCGATTCCGAACTGATCTGGGAGCGGAGCGAGTGCACTGATACCCCAGCCCCGCCTGGGTGACAAGCCTTGCTGCAGGAAAACGGCGACCAGCGCCCGCGCTTCAAGCAATGGGCGCGGGTGCCTTGGCGCGGGTCAGACCCTGAACGAGGCGAGCAACCCGTGCAGGTCGCGGGTCATGCCGCTCAGCTCGCCGCTGACCTGCACCGTGCTTTGCGCCTCGTGGGCGTTGCTCTCGCTCAGGCTCTTGATCTCCAGGGTGTTCTGCTCGACGCCTTGTACCACCGCGGCCTGCTGCTCGGCAGCCGAGGCGATCTGGATGTTGTGGTCGATGATCTGATCCATGCTGCCGGTGATGGCCTCGAAGGTGCTGGCCGTCAGGGTCACCTGCTCGACGCTCTGCGCCGCGCTCTGGTGGCTGTTGCGGATGGTCTTCACTGCATTGTCGACCTGCTGGCGCAGGCGCTCGATGGTCTGGTCGATCTCGCCGGTCAGCTCGTGCGAGCGAATCGCCAGGCTGCGCACCTCGTCGGCCACCACGGCGAAGCCGCGACCCTGCTCGCCGGCCCTTGCGGCCTCGATGGCGGCGTTGAGCGCCAGCAGGTTGGTCTGTTCGGCCACGCTCTTGATCAGGTCGACGGCCTTGACGATTTCCTGGCTTTCCTTTTCCACCGAGGTGATGGCGGCGATGGAGTCATCCATCTCGGTGAACAACTGGTTGATCCGCGTCACCGCCTGATCCACCTGTACGCGGCCCTCGCGGCATTTCTCGCCGGCGCCGTTGGCCTTGTCGGCGGTGACGTGGGAGTTCTGGCTGACCTCCTGAACGTTGCTCACCAGCTCGCTCATCGAGGTGGCGATCAGCTCCAGTTCGCTGGCCTGGCGCTCGACGCTGCGCTGGCTGGTGGAGGCGCTGTCGGCCACGCTCTGGGCCTTGCTCAGGGTGCTTTCGGAGAAGCGCACCACCTCGGCGATGAGCTGCTGCATGCGGGTCTGCATGTCGTTGAAGTCCTTGGCCAGGTCGCCCAGCTCATCGCGGGCGGCGGTGGTCACTGGCTGGCGCAGGTCGCCCTCGGCCATGCGCCGGGTGGCGCTGGTCAGGTCGCGGATGGCGCCGCGCACCGACAGGTAGAAGCCGATGAAGAGGTACAACAGCAGAATCACCACCAGGGTCAGGCTGGCTGACCAGAGTACCAGGGCGTGCTGGTTGGCATCGGCGCGGGCCTGCAGCAGCGTGCGGGTTTCCGTGAGCAGCGCCTGGCTGGCTTGGTCGAGGCTGGCGAACTGTGGCGCGTAGGCCGCGTAGCGCTGCTGCCATTGTTCGACCGATTTCTGGTCGAAGTAGCCGCTTTGCGTGTAGGTGTCGACGATCTCGCGCTTGTAGCGCTCGGCAGCGACCTTGGCGGCCTCGCTCATCAACTGGCGCGCCTGGGCGTTGCCCTTGCCCTGAGCCAGGTCGGTGTAGCGTGAGAGGGTGTCGAGCAGGTTGGTAATGGTCGGTCGTGTCGAGGACTCGAGAAAGCCGTAGGCCGTCATGTAGGTGGCATAGGTGCGGGTGCGAGCCATCACGTCGTACAGGGGCAGCCACTCGTTGAGCAGCAGATCGATATTGCGGTACACGCGCGGGTTGCTGTCCTGGCTCAGGCGCGAGACGGCAGCAATTTCGCGCATGTTGGCGATCAACGGCGTGAGGACGTGGCTGTGGGCGATCATCTGCGAGCCCAGGCCCTGAGTGGAAATCTTGCTGCTGGGCTCGATGCCCTGGGCATCGTCGCCCAGAGCGAAGTTGGCGAACGGGCCGCCCTGCAGGCGGGCATCGAGAGCCTGTCTCTGTTGTTGGTAGGCCTGTGTCGTCTGCTCGATGAGCTGCTTGGCATCGTCCTTGTTACGGGCGTAGCCGATCACCTGTATGCCGGCCATCTCCTGTGCCTGGCGGTAAACCGGCAGGTAGTGTTCGAGGGTGAGCAGGCCTTGCAGCTCATGGCGTGAGGCTTGGAGATCCTGGCCGACATCCATCAGCTTGCTGATCGACAGCCAGCAGTAGGGCAGCATGAACACCGTGAAGATGAGCAGGAATTTATGGGCGTAGCGGGCGCGGTTCATCAACGCCAGAACCGGATTGAAGAAAAACATCGTGGCCCCTTGGCAACCTTGATAAGTCATGACGGCCCCTGGAAGGGAGCTGGGGCCCTATGGATGTGACGAGTGTTACCCCCGTAACACTCTGGCCCATTGCCAGCAAAAAGCTTGCCGTCATGAACTCGGCGACGATGATTTGACGGAAATCGCGCGCCGTCATTCACCTCATTCTGCGCGTTCGTCAGGCTCCAGAGGCAGCAGCAGGTTCATCAGGATGGCGGTGAGGCCGCCGCTGGTAATGGCCGAACCGAACACGGTCTGCACCAGTGTCGGCATTTGCCCAAGCAGCTCGGGTTGGCTGGAAATGCCCAGGCCGATGCCGAAGCTGGTGGCCATGATCAACAGGCTGCGGCGATCCAGCGGGGCCTGGGCGAGGATGCGGATGCCGGCGGCGGCCACCGAGCCGAACATCACCAGGGTGGCGCCACCCAGCACCGGCTTGGGAATCTGCTGCAGCACCGCACCGAGCACAGGGAACAGCCCGAGCACGATCAGCAGCGCGCCGATGTAGTAGCCGACATGCCGGCTGGCCACGCCGGTGAGCTGGATCACGCCGTTGTTTTGGCTGAAGGTGGTGTTGGGAAAGGTGTTGAACACGGCGGCGATCAGTGAGCTGACGCCATCGCCGAACACCCCGCCCTTGATGCGTTCGAGGTACTGCGGGCCTTTGATCGGCTGGCGCGAGATCATGCAGTTGGCGGTGAGGTCGCCGGTGGTTTCGATGGCGGTGATCAGATAGATCAGGGCCACCGGAACGAAGGCCATCCAGTCGAAGGCGAAGCCGTAACGAAAGGGAACTGGCAGGCTGATCAGCGGCAGCTCGGGCAATGGCTGCGGTACCAGCACGCCGCACAGCCAGGCGAGCAGCGAACCCAGCAACAGGCCGATGATGATGGCCGACAGGCGCAGCCAGGGGTTGCTCAGGCGGTTGAGCACGATGATGCAAACCAGCACCAGCGCGCCCAGGGCCAGGTTGATCGGCGCGCCGAAGTTCTCGGCATTGGCACCGCCGCCGAGGTCGGTGATGCCCACTTCGATCAGGCTGATACCGATGATGGTGATGACGATGCCCGTCACCAGCGGCGTGACGATGCGTTGCAGGCGGCCGATGAAGCGGCTCAGCACCATCTCGATGAAGGCACCGAAGAAGCACACGCCGAAGACCATCGCCAGGATGTCATCGGCGCTGCCACCGCGCGCCTTGACCATCATCCCGGCGGCCAGCACCGCGCTGAGGAAGGCGAAGCTGGTGCCCTGCACGCAGATCATCCCGGCGCCGATGCCGAAGGGGCGGCGCGCCTGGATCAGGGTGCCGACACCGGACACCATCAGGCCCATGCTGATCAGGTAAGGCAGTTGCTCGTGCAGGCCCAGCACGCCACCGATGATCAAGGTTGGCGTGACGATGCCGACGAAGCAGGCCAGCACGTGCTGCAGCGCGGCGAAGAAGGCCGGCAGCGGCGCTGGGCGGTCATCCAGGGCGTAGATCAGGTCGGAGTGAGCGGTTTTTTCCTGGGGCATGGCGCGATCTCGCAGCTGGGGCGGGTGGGGCTGGCAGGGTGCGCACCTGGCAGCAAGGCTGCTCGCCCGGATGCAAGAAGCTGTCCAGTCGATCAGGTTGTTAGAGAAAACTGTGCGCAATACTCCGTAGTTCTTTGGATACGATCCTGGGGCTTTTTTGTGCGCTAAGGCCTGGCGCCGTGAATCATGCACCGTTATGGAGCGCCATGCACGTCGGTGGTGCGGCGTCTCAACCTTCGGCCAGGGCTTCGAGAAAGCTCTCCAGTACCAGATGCGAACGACGCCCCTTGCGTGTCACGGCGGCCAGGTTGATGTCGTAGAAGCGGCTGCTGGCCTTGAGTGCGCGCAGGCGCCCCTGCTGTACCCAAGCCTGGGCATAGTGATCCGGAAGGTAACCAATGTAACGCCCGGTAAGGATGAGGAAGGCCATGCCTTCGCGATCCGAGGCGCTGGCCGTGCAGTTCAGTGCCTGGTAGTGGTTCTGCACCTCGGGCGGCACACGGAAGGTCGGGGCGATGGCCTCCTGGGCGTTGAGCCGTTCGTCCTCCAGTTGTTGGTCATCGACATAGAACAGCGGGTGGCCGACCGCGCAGTAGAGCAACGAGCGCTCATCGTATAGCGCCTGGTATTCCAGGCCGGAGAGGGCTCCGACCTGCGGCACCACGCCAATATGCAGGCGCCCGTCGAGCACGCCCTGTTCCACCTCCGAGGGGGGCGTCATGCGGATATTGATGCGCACGTCCGGCCCCTGCACCTTGAGCCGGGCCAGGGCATTGGTGATGCGCATGTGCGCGATGGTCACCAGGTTGTCGGTGAGGCCGATGTTCAGCTCACCGCGCAGGTGCTGGTGCAGGCCATTGACCTCGGTGCGAAAACTCTCCAGCGCCGCCAGCAGTTGCAGGGTGCTCTGGTACACCTCGCGGCCTTCCTCGGTCAGGGCGAAGCCGGCGCGGCCACGCTGGCACAGGCGCAGGCCGAGGCGTTGCTCCAGATCGCTCATCTGCTGGCTGATGGCCGAGCGGCCGATACCCAAGGCACTCTCGGCGGCGGAAAAACCACCGCATTCCACCACGCTGCGAAACAGCTTGAGCAGGCGGATTTCAAAGTCGCTGACCTGGGCCAGCGGATCGGGGCGGCGGCTGCTCATCTGTTTAGTGGGCTCTGAACTGAAGATAAGAAGAGTATGGTTTTACTGACTCTATGCCCGTGGCACATTTCCGTGCAACTACCCTGTAGGAGCGAGCTCTGCTCGCGAAGCTGTGGCACGAGCTCCCGTTCGCGAGCAGAGCTCGCTCCTACCCCGATTGCCTGCCCGAACGAGGCCACTCCGATGAACATGCCGCAGACCGCAACCCCGTCCCTGGCCAGCCAGCTCAAGCTGGATGCGCACTGGATGCCGTTCTCCGCTAACCGCAACTTCCAGCGCGACCCGCGTTTGATCGTGGCCGCCGAAGGCAACTGGCTCACCGACGATAGCGGGCGCAAGGTCTACGACAGCCTGTCCGGCCTGTGGACCTGTGGCGCCGGTCACTCGCGCAAGGAAATTCAGGAGGCCGTGGCCAAGCAACTCGGCACCCTCGACTACTCGCCGGGCTTCCAGTACGGCCATCCGCTGTCGTTCCAGTTGGCCGAGCAGATCGCCGACCTGATGCCGGGCGAGCTCAACCACGTGTTCTTCACCGGCTCCGGCTCCGAGTGTGCCGACACCGCGGTGAAAATGGCCAAGGCTTACTGGCGCCTGAAAGGCCAGCCGGCCAAGACCAAGTTCATCGGCCGCGCCCGTGGCTACCACGGCGTCAACATCGCCGGCACCTCGCTCGGTGGCATCGGCGGCAACCGCAAGATGTACGGCCAGTTCATGGACGCCGACCACCTGCCGCACACCCTGCAGCCGCACCTGGCCTTCACCAAGGGCATGGCCGAAACCGGCGGCGTGGAGCTGGCCAACGAACTGCTCAAGCTGATCGAGCTGCACGACGCCTCCAACATCGCGGCGGTGATCGTCGAGCCGATGTCCGGCTCGGCCGGCGCCATCGTGCCGCCGGTGGGCTACCTGCAGCGCCTGCGCGAAATCTGCACGCAGCACAATATCCTGCTGATCTTCGACGAAGTGATCACCGGCTTCGGCCGCATGGGCAAGTGGAGCGGCGCGGAATACTTCGGCGTTACCCCGGATATGATGAACGTCGCCAAGCAGATCACCAACGGTGCCATCCCCCTGGGCGCGGTGATCGCCAGCAGCGAGATCTACACCACCTTCATGCAGCAGCCGTCGCCGGAGCACATGATCGAGTTCACCCACGGCTACACCTACTCGGCCCACCCGGTGGCCTGCGCCGCCGGCCTGGCGACGCTGGAGCTGCTCAAACGCGAGAACCTGATCCAGCAATCCGCCGAGCTGGCGCCCAAGTTCGAGGCCGCCCTGCATGGCCTGAAAGGCGCCAAGCACATCGTCGACATCCGCAACTGCGGCCTGGCCGGTGCCCTGCAGATCGCCCCGCGTGACGGCGACGCCGTGATCCGTCCCTTCGAGGCCGGCATGGCCCTGTGGAAGGCCGGCTTCTACGTGCGCTTCGGCGGCGACACCCTGCAGTTCGGCCCGACCTTCAACGCCAAGATGGAAGACCTCGACCGCGTGTTCAACGCCGTCGGTGACGTGCTGAACAAACTCGACTGATTCCTGGCTCCCCTCTCCCACTTGTGGGAGAGGGGCCGGGGGAGAGGGCGCCTCTCCCCAGTACCCGATTCTTTGATGGAGAACCCCATGAGCCACATCCCCCACCTGATCAACGGCGAACGCGTCGCTGGCACCGGCCGCACCGCTGCGGTATTCAACCCTTCCACCGGCGACTCCACCGCCGCCGTCGGCCTGGCCGACCGCGCCACCCTGCAACTGGCCATCGACGCCGCCAAGGCCGCCTTCCCGGCCTGGCGCAACACCCCGCCGGCCAAGCGCGCGCAGATCATGTTCCGCTTCAAGCAACTGCTGGAGCAGAACGAGAACGAAATCGCCGCGCTGATCAGCGCCGAGCACGGCAAGACCCTCGAAGACGCCGTCGGTGAACTCAAGCGCGGCATCGAGAACGTCGAGTTCGCCTGCGCTGCCCCGGAAATCCTCAAGGGCGAGTACAGCCGCAACGTCGGCCCCAACATCGACGCCTGGACCGACCTGCAGCCGGTCGGCGTGGTCGCCGGCATCACCCCGTTCAACTTCCCGGCCATGGTGCCGCTGTGGATGTACCCGCTGGCCATCGTCTGCGGCAACTGCTTCATCCTCAAACCGTCCGAGCGTGACCCCAGCTCCACCCTGTTCATCGCCGAGCTGCTGAACCAAGCCGGCCTGCCCAAGGGCGTGCTCAACGTGGTCAACGGCGACAAGGACGCGGTCGACGGCCTGATCGAAGCGCCCGAGGTCAAGGCCCTGAGCTTCGTCGGCTCGACGCCAATCGCCGAATACATCTACAGCGAAGGCACCAAGCGCGGCAAACGCGTGCAGGCCCTGGGCGGCGCCAAGAACCACGCTGTGCTGATGCCCGATGCCGACCTCGATAACGCCGTCAGCGCCCTGATGGGCGCGGCCTACGGCTCCTGCGGCGAGCGCTGCATGGCCATCTCGGTGGCCGTGTGCGTGGGTGACCAGATCGCCGATGCGCTGGTGGAGAAGATCGTGCCGCAGATCCAGGCGCTGAAGATCGGTGCCGGTACTCAGTGCGGCCTGGACATGGGCCCGCTGGTCACCGCCGCCGCGCGTGACAAGGTCAAGGGCTACATCGACGCCGGCGTGGCACAGGGCGCCAAGCTGGTGGTCGACGGTCGTGGCCTGGTGGTGCCGGGTAATGAAAACGGCTACTTCGTCGGCGGCACCCTGTTCGACAAGGTGACCTCGGACATGACCATCTACACCGACGAAATCTTCGGCCCGGTGCTGTGCATCGTCCGCGTCGGCAGCCTGGAAGAAGCCATGCAACTGATCAACGATCACGAGTACGGCAACGGCACCTGCATCTTCACCCGCGATGGCGAAGCTGCGCGCCTGTTCTGCGACGAGATCGAAGTGGGCATGGTCGGCGTCAACGTCCCGCTGCCGGTGCCGGTGAGCTACCACAGCTTCGGCGGCTGGAAGCGCTCGCTGTTCGGCGACCTGCACGCCTACGGCCCGGACGGCGTGCGCTTCTACACCCGCAAGAAGGCCATCACCCAACGCTGGCCGGCGCGCAAGAGCCACGAAGCGGCGCAGTTCGCCTTTCCCAGCAATGGTTGAGTGAGCGCTAGCGGTAAACGAAAGGCCGGTCGCAAGACCGGCCTTCTTGTTTATGTCGTTGAGGTTAGCCCCTAGCCTGGGTTATAGCGCAGCGAAATCCGGGGAGCAGTTGATGGATTTCGTGGGCTCTACCCATCGTACTGGTAGCTCTCAATTGAGGTGCAGCGTAGATTAATTAGCCAAAGGCCGCACGAAGTGCGGCCTGATAACCGATCAGTTATTGGAAAAAGTCGACCATGTCCTGCCTGTGCTGCAAGAACTGCTCACTATTGCAGCCAAGATAAGAGGCAGCAGAGTCGGCCGAGATAAGGCCAGAGTCATACGCCTGAACTACTACGCTCACAAACCTCCCTCTGCGCGAGTAAGGAACCTCCGTAACGGGGAAATAATCAAGCGTATAATCTTCTCTAGCTCTCCAGTCTTCAGAAGGCTGGGTGTCAATTCGACCGAACTTAAAATCTGGTGCTATAGTTTTTGAGTTAATTAGCTGCCAGCGCGCGGCAGTGAAACTTACACCATAAAAATCCATTACAGCGATCATTCCCTGGTCGGGGTCGCTATAACTACTATATACCTCCACTACGCCATTCCTGGGTGCAATAAACTCAACGGCAAAACCGTTGGCGCGTACCTCTACAGGATCCTTCCTAACTGGATCGTTGCTTTGAAAATCTTCAAAGTCAGAAAACTCATCCACTACCAGCTTGTTCAATCTCTGACCTGGATCCCACAGAAGGTGCCCTAGTTCGTGTGCCAAAGTATTTCGCCGGATCCAAACATTCTGATTTTGACCGTCAGTATTTAGTACAACACCTCGATCCTCGTCACCTGTCGCAATAGTTGCACCAGCAAATTTCTTATTAAACTGTGCCTGAACTACGGGGATACAAAGATTATCTTCTACAAGGACTCGCATGCTTTCGATTGCATCATGAGGGCCGATTCCCAGTGCGGTGCGCGTAAGGGCTGCCAACTCGAAACCGCGGCGCCAGGCAGGGTATATATAATTATTGTCCGGTTTGATTCCGAGCGACCTTATGGCCTCGACCTGAGAACGCCCGAGCTTAACCTGTAGCGCATTCTGACGTTTTATTACCCATGCGGCATCGCTCAAACGCATAACCATTTGAGGGGTGAATGAGTTCAGGTTCTGATCGGCAGCCCCAAGAAATTCTCGCAAGCGCACGCCAAGTGCGTAATCTCCACCGGCACCTGGTTGATGACCTAAAAGAGATTCATCCAATACCAGGGTCCTAGCAATACTTTCTATAGTGCGGAATGGGAGTGTACTTTGAGAGTTCTCAAAATCCTTGAGAGCTTGTTCGTCAATATGTACCGCTCTCGCTACATTGTCGAGCGAAAGCGCCATATTAAGTCGGCGTTCTTTTATGGTCTTGCCTGGTTCTAGAGCGTCCAGTAATATTGGGACAGCATCATTCTCAGTCAGTCCATAGAGAATTTCTTCGCCAAAGGTATCTAATGCCTCTTTGGCATTTATTCTGCGTCCTTTAGCTCGTTCATTATCAAACCCTATTTGAATTTGACTACGAACAAAAAGACGGCGCGATGTTGCGGCACGCTCTTCTAGGGTGCTACCAGAACTTTCAGTCCCGAAAACTCTTGATAGCTCTTTATCAGTCCACTTCACATCCATTTTGGCTCACCAACTAATACCGTACATGGATAACCGGTTTCTACATCAAACCCTAGCGAGGCAACTTCAAATCCTTCGTTCTTAAACGCCAGAGCTACATCGGTCATTTCTTGTTCACTTTTTGGCCCGTAGCGCCCGGATGAAGCACTCAGCAGCAAGCGCCCCTCCGCTAAAAACCACAATTCTCCGCCGCAATGAGCGCTCTCGCCTCCAGTCAGGTTTGTATGCTTGATTTTTCCTGTCTCAAGCCCCTGACCAAAAGGAGCACTTTCTAACGCAAAAGGGACGTCATTAGCTGCAACCACCCAGAGGTATAGCTGGCCCCGCTCGGAATGGCTACGTGGAACAGAGCTAATTATCACATCGTCCGAGGCATCTTCAGGGAACTGAAGCAGTCCTAATCTTTCGTTTGGGGGCAACAGAACCAGTTCATCTTCGTTCTTAATACACTCCGCTTTCGGCTCACGGAGGGGGTAAATTTCCCTGAATGCAGCAAAATCCATTCCATTTATCCCTAAAGCAACCAAATACGACAGACGGAAAAACCTTGGGATTCTACGCGATACAAGGATGCTTGCCAAACCTGATGGCATCGACCCGTGCCTGCATCATCTCTGTAGGTTCTTTAAGGTACTGAGCATGGTTATAAGCAGCGCTAGGCTTGCTCGTTTAGGCGTGAGCTCGCTGGATTTCTATCACTGCTGGACGTCATTTTTCTGACTCATAGCAAATACCCCGGACATTCATAAGGTGGACAACACAACGCTTATCCACTTTTTCATTGGATTCGATAAGGCTTTTAGCGATAGCGGCCGGCGCGCTATCCGCATCGATCAGAACAGCGGGGATGGGGAGGGCTTGTTGGCCATGGGGCATCCTTGCGGGGTGATGCCCAGACATTACTGCGAAATGATGGCTTGGCGCCATAGTCCCAAATGGCTATGGCGCGCTTTTGAGCTTTAGCCGTTCTGACGACTGCTCAACTGCCAGCCGCCTTTGCCGTCCAGATCGAGCTGGTGGCTGTGGAAGGCGGCGAGGGTGTGGCGGTGGCCGACGCTGATCAGCAGGGTGTTGGGCAGTTCGCGGCGCAGCAGGGTGTAGAGCGACTGTTCCAACCCTTCGTCCATGGCCGAGCTGGATTCGTCGAGGAAGGCCACCGCCGGGCGGTTGTAGAGCAGGCGGGCGAAGGCCAGGCGTTGTTGTTCACCCAGGGACAAGACGCGGCTCCAGTCGCCGGGTTCGTCCAGGCGGCCTGCCAGGTGTGGCAGGCACACTTGCTCCAGCACCTGTTGCATGCGTTCGCGATCCTCGCCTGGCTCGGTTGGGTAGGCCAGTGCGCTGCGCAGATCGCCCAACGGCAGGTAGGGGCGTTGCGCGAGGAACAGTGCCTGGTGCCCGGTGGGCCGCGCTACTTGGCCGTCGGCGTAGGGCCAGAGGCCGGCGAGGGCGCGTAGCAGGGTGGTCTTGCCGCAGCCGGAAGGGCCGCGCACCAGCAGGGCCTGGCCGGGGTGCAGGTCGAGGTTGAGGCCATCGACCAGCAGTTGGCCGTCCGGGCGTTGCAGGTGCAGGTTCTCGACGTGCAAGCCGCTGGCCTGGGCGCTGGTGGTGACGTGGGGCAGTTCGCGGGCCTGCTGGTTGGCGTCGAGCAGGCCGCTCAAGCGGTCGAGGGTGGCGCGGTACTGGGCGAAGGCATCGTAGCTGCTGCGGAAGAACGACAGGGCGTCCTGCACCTGGCCGAAGGCCTGCGCGGTCTGCATCACGTCGCCGAGCTTGATGGCGCCACTGAAGAAGCGCGGCGCCTGGAGGATGAAGGGAAAGACCACGGCCACCTGGCTGACGCCGAGGTTGAAGCCGTCGAACTTCAGGCTCCGATAGACCAGCGCCCAGAGGTTATCGACCAGTGCGCCGAAGCGGCCCAACAGGGTGCGCCGTTCGACGTTGCGGCCCTGGTAGAAGGCGACGTTCTCGGCGTATTCACGCAGGCGCACCAGGGCATAACGGAAGTTGGCCGAGCGCTGTTCGTTGAGGAAGTTCAGGCGGATCAACGGGCGGCCGAGGCGGAAGGCGATCAGCGTGGCGATGATCACGTAGATGTACACGGCGAACACCATGGCCCGTGGGATTTCCACACCGGCCACGGTCAGCGGTGCGGACAGCCCCCAGAGTATGCCGCTGAAGGCCACCAGCGAGACCAGCGAGCTGACCGCGCCGAGCGAGAGCCTGAGCGAGCCTGAGACGAAGGCGGCGACGTCCAGCTCGATGCGTTGGTCGGGGTTGTCGATCGGCTGGTCGAGGAACTGGCCACGGTAGTAGGCATCGCCCTTGAGCCAGTCATCGGTCAGGCGCTGGTTGAGCCAGGTGCGCCAGTGGATGCTCAGGGCCTGGTTGACGTAGAAGTCGAACAGCGCCCGCGCCACGTGGATGCTGGCGAGAATGGCGAAGACGCCCAGCATGAACCAGAAGGCCTTCTGATCCAGCTCCTGCAGGGCGCTGTAGAAGCCGTTGTACCAGAAGGAGAACAGCACGTTCATGCGCACCGCGAACAGCGACAGCAGCAGGAGCAAGGCGAAGGTCGCCAGCGGTCGCCAACTGTTGCGTGGGTTCAGGTAGGGCCCGGCGATCTGCCAGAACTGCCGACCCCAGCGGGTGAAGCGTACCAGGGCGAAGGCGGTGAGGGTGAAGCCGACGAGGGTGCACAGTGAGGCGATGGCCAGCCAGATCAGGCTGTCGGTAAGGGCTTGGTGCCAATCCATAAGGTGTGGGTTCCGCGATGCTTCGACAGGGAGGGAATGCCGGAGGGCCGGCTGCCGAGACTGAAGGCGTGAGTTATACGCCTGTGTTGCAGACTTTTCGCCGTTTCGTTGGTTCCTGCGGTGGCAGCTTTTGTAAACGTCAGACGGCTGCCGTTCAGGTTGCCAACGGCTGTTGCTATTGCGTCTGTTTCAGCGCATCTTGCAGGCGCTGATTGCTGGCCGCATTGGCCTGGTCGATCTGCTGCTTGAGTTGCTCCATCTGCTGCTGGGCCTGTTGCGCCTGCTTGGCTTGCAGGCTGGCGGTGGCGGCGGTTTCACCCGCGCCACAGGCGCCAAGGGTGAGCAGTAGGGCAAGGGTGCAGAGATGGGGCAGGCGCATGGTGGGCTCCAGGTGAGTGGCAACTGCAATAGAGTGGCCGATTTCACCTGATTTGTATGTGCCACCATGCGCAATCTGTCAGGCCAACGCCGTGCGCTGTCGACCTTCCACGCGCCGTTTCAGCGCCGCGCCTTCGACGATCTCCAGGCCGCCGCCCTGGGCGCGGGCGGAGCGGCCCCAGTCTTCCAGCAGTTCCATGCAGGCATGGTCGATGTAGCTGACCCGCGCCAGGCTCAGGTGCACGCGGGTGCCGGGCTCAACGCTGGCTAGCACCTTGGCGAGCTGTGGCACGCGCAGGAAGGTGGCAGCGCCGCTCATGCGCAGCTCGGCGCTGTCTGCGCCGGTGGGCACCAGCTTCACGCGCAGGCGCGAGGCGTTCCATACCAGTTTCAGCAGGGTCAGGGCGAAGCCCACCAGCACACCGGTTAGCAGATCGGTGAAGACGATGCACAGCGCCGTGGCCGCGTAGATGATGACCGGGATGCGCCCGTACTGGCCGAGGCTGCGCATGGCCTTGGGGTCGACCAGCTTGCAGCCGGTGTACACCAGCACCGCACCGAGGCTGGCCACCGGAATGCTCTGCAGCACGCCGGGCAGCAAGGCCACCAGAGCCAACAGCCAGGCACCATGGAGGATGGTGGAAGCACGACCACGGGCACCGGCCTGGACGTTGGCCGAGCTGCGCACGATCACGCCGGTCATCGGCAGGGCGCCGACCGCTCCGCAGAGGATGTTGCCGATACCCTGGGCGGAGAGTTCACGGTTGAAGCGTGCGCGCGGGCCGTCATGCATGCGGTCGACGGCGGCGGCGGACAGCAGGGTTTCGGCGCTGGCGATAAAGGCCAAGGCCAGGGCGGCGACCAGCAACTGCGGATCGGCCAGGCTCGCCAGCCCCTTCGGGGTGATCCAGTCGATGGCATCGCCGAGGTTGGCCGGCAGTTCCACGCGCTTGACCGGCAGTGCCAGCCACAGGCTGACCAGGGTGGCGAGGGTCACGCCGACCAGGGCGCCGGGCAAAAAGCGCACGGGTGCCGGGCGATAGCGCTCCCACAGCCAGATGCTGGCGATGGTGCCGAGGCCCACCAGGCCGGCGATCATGGCATTGCCACCGGCCAGGCTCAGGGCGTCGCGCACCGCACCGGGGAAGGCCAGCAGGTTATCCAGGCCCGATGCCTGGGGCGAGGCGTCGATCATCACATGCACCTGCGATAGCACGATGAGAATACCGATGCCGGCGAGCATGCCGTAGACCACCGCCGGTGCGGTGACGCGAAACCAGCCGCCGAGGCGCAGGGTCCCCGCGGCGAGCTGGATCAACCCGGCCAGCAACAGCACCGGGCCGAGCGCGGCCATGCCGTGGGTGCGCACCAGCTCGAATACCAGCACGGCGAGGCCGGCCGCCGGGCCGCTGACCTGCAGCGGTGCGCCGGCGATGAAACCGACCACCAGACCGCCGATGATGCCGGTGATCAGGCCCTTGGCCGGCGGCATGCCGGAGGCGATGGCGATACCCATGCACAAGGGCAGGGCGACGAGAAAGACCACCACGGACGCCAGCGCGTCCCGTGGCAGTGTGCGAAATACATTCATAAGGCTGTCTCCTGGCAAAAGGGTGCCCACCGGCCTTGAGAGCCGGGAGCCAGAGAGTGGAACGTCAGGCGCTGGCGTAGCGCGGTTGCGGGGTGGCGCAGGGCTGCTCGTCGCCATCCAGCGGCAGGAAGCTGCCCGAGGCGGCGTCATAGGCACGGATGCCGCCGCTGTCGATGTCATAGACCCAGCCGTGGATGTGCAACTGGCCGCTGGCCAGACGCGCGGCGACCGAGGGGTGGGTGCGCAGGTGGTCGAGCTGGGCGACGACGTTTTCTTCGGTGAGCACGCCGAGGGTTTCATGGGCGCTGCCGCAACTGCAGTTGTCCGCCACGACGCTGCGTGCCACTTCGGCGTGGCGCAGCCAGGCGCGCACCGTGGGCATGCCGTCGAGGCTGGCGGGGTTGAGCACGGCTTTCATCGCGCCACAGTCGGAGTGGCCGCAGACGATGATGTGCTTTACGCCGAGTGCGAGTACCGCGTACTCGATGGCAGTGGAGACGCCGCCGTTCATCTGCCCGTAGGGCGGCACCACGTTACCCACGTTGCGGGTGACGAACAGGGTGCCGGGGTCGCTCTGGGTGATCAGTTCGGGGACGATGCGCGAGTCTGCACAGGTGATGAACATGGCACTGGGCGCTTGTGCCGAAGCCAGGCGCTTGAACAGTGCCTGCTGCTGTGGGTAGACCTCCTGACGAAAGCGCCGAAAGCCCTGTACCAACTGGTGCAGGGCAGCCTGGGCCTGATCCTTGGGTACGGGGCGCAGGGTGTTGCCGGTTCGGGTAGCGGTTGAGTTCATCGTTGCATCTCCTGTCATTTTCCTGAGTGACGTTCTCGACTGCTGACCAAACGCCTGTGACCTGTCGGTCACTTCCGGGGCAACGATAAGGATTCTTACTTAACCAAAACTGAACCGCGCAGCTCTAAAACGCCACTATGCGGCCATTTTGCGGTTGCACGGAACCATGGGTAGGGCGCACTCAGGAGCGCAGCAAACAGTGCGCCGTTGCGTGGCCCGAGCGGGTATTTGAGGGAGGGCATGCGTGCTGAAGGCAGCGGGTTGGGCTGCTGCGGTGGGGTGTTCGCTGGCGCTCCTGAACCCACCCAGCGGGGCTGGTTATCGTTGAGGCAGCTACCCGGTTGGATCGCTTCGGTGGGCGCTCGCTGGTGCTACGAGCGGTCGGCGTTCCGGCCCACCACGGGGCCTGAGCCTCGTCCGGCGGTTACTGCTCGCCCTTCATGGCCGTTTGCAGGCCGAACATGAGCAGCAGGAGGTTGGCGTCCGGTTCCAGCTCGGTCTGCACCTGTTTGCGAACCGGAGCGATGGGGCAGGGGGCCGTGCTGCAGTCGCGTGCATCCAGCACGCGTGGGCCGGGTTCTTGCCAGGCGGCTGCCGCCACTGCCGTGACACCCAGGGCAGCAGCGAAGAACAGACCTCTAGCGATTTCTAGTTTCATCTTGCTAACCCTTTGAAAGTACGGCGAGCGTGTCTGGGTAACCCTAGCCGAAACTGGCGGAGTTCAAGCACTTCCTGACGAACGGTTACCCGTTGGCGAGGGAGGCAGCACGATAACGCTTATTCGGGCCACTCAGAGATTTTTCAGACCGCCGGGATACACCTGGGCATAGCCAGCGAGCAATTGCGCCCAGTTGGCATCGTTCCACGGGCCGTGGCGGCGCAGTTGGCGCAGGTCATGATGGGCCGCCTGGCGACGAGTGAGGCGGCGACGGCTTTTTTCCAGATCGAGCAGGGCGACCTGGGGGCGTTCGCCATCCATGCGCACGAAGACATGCTTGGCATACAGGCAGCCGTGTTGCCAGCGGCCCAGGTGCATGCGCGCCAGGGTTGCACCGATCTGTTGCAGCAGGCGAGCATGTTGCACCTCGCCGCAGGCTTCGCGGCCGCCCTGGGCATACCATTGCTCGATGTGCTCGAAGCCTTCCAGGGCTTGAGTCACCAACATGCCGCGCCAGCCGTGCTGCGGATCATGTTCGACGCCGCAATAGACCAGGCGTGGCACGGGTACACCCAGCTCTTTCAGAGCCACCAGGGCGCTGCGTTCACGCAGAACGGTGGGGCGCCCCTTGGGGTGCAGCAGGCTGCGGTAGATATGGCCGATCTGGCGCTTGGCGTAGAGTACGCCGTCTTCTTCATCCAACAGGCGTTGTACGCCACTTTCGCCACCGCGACGGACATTGGGTGCTTCGACCCAATCTCCCTGGCGTTGCCACCAGCGCTGGAAGGCGTGCTGATAAGTCACCGTCATATTATTGTTCTTCTGCTTGAGTGTCGTAAGAAGCCTGAACGGCCGTGCACGAAAACTAAAGCAAAGACCATTCCTGCGTCCATAAAAAACCCCGCGACAGGCGCGTAATGCTGTTCATTTAAGCGGAGCAGCTTTCCGATCTACTGGGTAGCGGGTCTTTGAAATCTTCACCGTCCTGG
>NZ_JBQLIX010000030.1:0-68650 GCF_052156495.1 Pseudomonas sp. NCHU5216
TGGCCCACCGCGGCGGGCCTCTGGAGCGATGATGGAGTGAGCGAACCCTGGCGCAGCCAGGGCCGGATGATCGGGCGTAGGGTTTTGGTTACTTTTGCCCGCAAAAGTGACTCGCCCGGGAGGGCGAAACCAAAACACCAGCAAAAACGCGGCAATTCGGAACTGACACCAGAACAACCAAGACAGTATTGCCAGTCCGGTATCAACCAAGCATTCCCTAAACCGCGAAGAACCTTTTTCGTCTCCAAGAGAACCGTAGATGGCATTTCGGTATCGTGCAGGCTGCCCGAGCGAAAGGACGCATATCGGCGAAATGCAAGATCGGCCTATTCCACGATAAGTTTCAAATCATTGATTTATAAGGATTTTTGCAATTTCAAAAAACTGGCACAGGCATTGCGATAGTTACAGTGAACCTGCAACCCGGAGATGGTTTGCAGATCATCTGGAATGTACAGGAGTCAAATCATGAAACAGTCCATCAATCGTTTTGCCGTAGCTACCCTGACCGCGACAGCTCTGAGCCTGACGCTCGCCTCGGCGGCCTTCGCCCAGCCGACCATGCTCGCGGCCAACGACACCGTGGACAAGGCCGAACAGGCCGTATCCGATACCTGGATCACCAGCAAGGTCAAATCCATCTTCATCGCTGACAAGGATCTCAGCGGCCTGGATATCAAGGTCGAGACCAACCAGGGCGTGGTATCCCTGTCCGGCGTGGTTGCCACCGATGCCGAGCGCGATCTGGCGGTCGCCAAGGCCAAGGAGGTCGATGGGGTCAAGGACGTTGCCGCAGAAGCCCTGAAAACCGCCAACTGAATCAGCACAGCGGCCGGGCCCGATGGCCCGGCCCTGACGGAGGCCGAACATGAACAGTGACATCATCCAAGGCAAATGGAAGCAGCTCAGCGGTCGCATCAAGGAGCGTTGGGGTAACCTGACCGATGACGACGTCAACGTGGCCGAGGGCCACAGCGACTACCTGGTCGGCAAGCTGCAGGAGCGTTATGGCTGGAGCAAGGAGAAGGCCCAGCAGGAACTGCGTGACTTCAGCGACAAGCTCTGACGCGCAGCCACACACGGATTGCAGAAAAGCCCCGTCGGGACACACCCGGCGGGGCTTTTCGTTGGCAAGCTCATTGGCCGCGTTTGCTGCGTATCTCGTTCAGGCGGCCGCCCTCGAAGCGCAGGAAATGGTACATGCCATTGTTCGGCCCGTAGATCCATTCCTCGACGCTGACCTCGTTGCGAAAGCCATAGTCGTCGATCACTTCCTTGTAGCCGATAAAGTCTCGGCTGACGGGTTCGCCGCATTTGTTCAGCACCTCGCTGGCCGGCGCCTCCTTGCTGACCAGGGCACTGCCGCAGCGATAGGTGGAGGACGCCTGCGCCAGCATCGGCAGGCACAGCAGCAGTGGCAGGTATTTCAGGGCGTGCATGAGGGCTCCGGGTCAGCGTTCACGGCGGCGTTCGATCTCGACCAGACGGTTACCCTCGAAGCGCAGGATGCTGAGCATGCCATTGCTCGGGCCATAGACCCACTCCTCGATCCGGTACTCGCGGCGGTCGTAGGGGCCCAGGGTATAGCCGATGGGGTCGCGGTACACCGGAGCGCCACACTTGCGCTCCACCTCGAAGGCGCGATCGCCCAGGCTCACCAGTTGGCTGCCGCAGCGCAGGGTGTCGGCCTGCGCGGCACTGCCGAGCAGGAGCAGGGTGGCGAAGGTCGGTAAGACTGATCTGCGCATGTTCATTGGCTGTCCAGATGCAGGGCGGTGAGCACCTGGCCATCGGCTTGGGGCTCTGTCAGGTTGACATCGATCAGGTAGACCCGTTCATCGCTCAGATGGCCCTGTTCCACCAGATAATCCTTGATCACGGCGGCGCGCTGCTGGGCCAGTTGGCGTAGCAGCAACTGGCTCTTCGCCCAGGAGTCCAGCACCGCCTGGCGCATCATCTGCAGACGTTGTGCTTCGTCCAGCTCAGCCCATTGCGCAGGTGGCTGCTGCTTGAGGCGCGAACGATAGATGCCTTCGAGCAGGGCGGCCTGTTCGTCTTCGTTTACCGTCAGCTCGTCGGGGCTGGCCGGCACCTTGTCGCCGCGGCGCTGCAGCACCTTGTACCAGGTCGTACGGAATTCCCGCTGCAGGCGCTGTTCGGCCAGCAAGGGGCCATCGGCGCGCTGTGCGCTCTGGCCCTCCACCTCCAGGCGCAGGGCCGGGCGCTCCTGCAGGGCCTTGGCCAGGGTATCGAGTGCCTGGCGGGCATCGCCGGACAATTCAGCGGAACCAGCGGCGAAGGGCACGGTGCTCAGATCCATGTTGCCACTGCCGCCCACCAGCCCGGCAACGAACTTGAAGGGCGCCTGGGCGGCGCGCAGCACCAGATTGCGCAGGGTCTGCCAGACCACCGGCATGACGCTGAACTGCGGGTCGTTGAGGTTGCCCTTGACCGGCAGTTCGATGGAGATGCGCCCCTGGGTGTCCTTGAGCAGGGCCACCGCCAGGCGCACTGGCAGGTCGACGGCATCGGGGCTATCGACCCGCTCGCCCAGTTGCAGGTTTTCCACCAGCACCTTGTTATCGGCATTCAGTTGGCCTTTCTCGATGCGGTAGTGCAGGTCGAGATTGAGGCGCCCCTTGCGGATGCGATAGCCGGCGAACTTGCCGGAGTAGGGGGTGATGGTGGTCAGCTCGACGTTGCGAAAACGGGTGGCGATATCCAGGCTGTTGAGCGGATCGAAGGGGGTGAGTTTGCCTTTGATGCTGACTGGCGCATAACGGTCGACCTTGCCAGTGATGTCGACGCTGGCGGCCAGCGGGCGCTGGTTGTCGAGGGTGCCGATCTGACCGTCGAGCTGCTGGATGGCAGTGGCGAAGTTGGGGGTCAGGCTGAAGTCGGCGAAGTTGGCCGAGCCGCCATTGATGGCGATGCCGCCGATGTGCACGGCCAGCGCCTTGCCTGAATCCTCTTTCGAGGCGGTCGGTTGTGGCACGATCAGTTCGCTGAGATTGGTGCTGCGGTCTTCGTTGATCATGAAACGCGCATAGGGCTGATCCAGCTCGATCCGCTCGATGGCCAGGCTCTCGCCGTGGTGATAGGCGATGCCATTGACCCGCACCTGCTTCCAGCGCACCAGGTCGCGTTCGCGCAGGGTGTCGAGGGTATGCAACTGGTCGATGTGGGCGTCACCCGTCACGCTCAGGGCCAGGGGTGTGGTGCCGTCGAGCTGGACGTCGAGGTCGCTGCCGAGCAGGCCGCTGCGCAGTTCCAGGCGGATGAAGGGGCTCAGGTAGGCCTGGGCCAGGCGCAGGTCGAGGTCTTGCGTGGCGACCTTGAGCCTGGCCGTGGTGGGTTTGAGCTGGACTTCACCCTTGGCCTGCAGCTTGCCCTGTTTGCCCACCCCGGTATCCAGGCGCAAGGTGAAGGGCTTGTCGCCGAGGCTGTCGAAATCCGCGAGGTCGAGGTTCAGTGGGCCGACATCCACTGCCACGTCCTGTTCGGGGGCGCGGTCGGCGAGGTGGGCCTTGTAGTCACGCAGTTGCACATCGGCCAGGCGCACTTGCCAGGGCTGGCCTGGCTCTTGTGGCTTCTCGCTCGCTTCGGCCTCGCTGCCCTGTGGCTTGCTGAACAGCTTCTGCCAGTCCAGCTCGCCATCGGCTTCGCGTGCGGCCCAGGCCTCCAGGCCCTGGCTGCGCACCTGGCCGATCAGCACCTGCTGCTTGGCCAGATCCAGGCGGCTGTCGGCGATGTCCAGGCGTTGTAGGCGCACCAGCGGCTTGCCTTGTGGGTCGTCGATGGCGAAGGGGGCCAAGTGGGCGCTGACCTTGCTCAGTTGCAGCTCGGTGCTGCTGCTCAGATCCAGTTGGTAGTCACCGGCCAGATCGATCTGGCCTTCTTTCAGCACCAGCGGCACGGCGTCGCGCACATAGGGCCAGAAGGTACTCAGGTGGCCGTCGCTGATCTTCAGGCTGCCGCTGGAGGTGATGGCCGGCGTCAGGCTGAGCTGGCCTTGCCAGTCGATACGTGCACCGTAGGGGCCGCTGGCTGTCAGGGTCATCTCGGCATCGTCGCCGGCCAGGGTGCTGAGGTTGCGCAGGTGCAGGTTCAGGGCGTCGTAGGCGAACTCCACGGGTTCGCTGGGGCGCAGATCCTGGAAGCGCAGGGCGTTTTCCTGCAGGCGCAGATCGTCGATGCGCAGCGGGAAGGGCTGACTGTCGCTGGGCGGCTGCTGTGAATCGCTCTCGGGCAGGCGGAACAGGTGGGCGAGGTTGAGCTTGCCTTCCTTGTCGAACAGCACCGCCGTATGCGCGCCTTGCAGTTCCACCTCGGCCAGGTGCAGGGCGCCACTCCAGAGGCTGTCGGCCTGCAGGTTGGCGTACAGGCGCTGCACGCGCAGATCCTCCTGCTCGCTTGCACCGATGCGTAGCCCCCAGAGGCTGAGTTCCAGGCTGAAGGGGTTGAACTGCACACGCTGCAGGCTGGCCGGCACGTTGGCGTACTGGGCGAGTTGCTGGTTGGCGATGCGCAGGGCGATGCCCGGCAGAATCAGAAAGCCGATCAGGCTGTAGAGAAAAACGGCGATCAACAGGGCGCTCAGTGCGCGCTTCAGTCCTTTGGGCATGGCAAGGCGTCATCTATCCGGACGGGGAGACGACTTGGAGTATGGCACGGCCATCCAGTTCCGGTCGTGACCTGCCTGGCGATGCTAGAGCTGCAGGATCAGGGTTTTCAGCGGTGGCCTGGCATCGTGCGAGGGGAAGTCCGCCGCTGGGGCGAGTACCTGGCAATCGCGCACGGGGCGGCCAAGCTTCTCGGCGCAGCGCAGCACCTGGGCGCGAAAATCCTCCATCTGCACCTTCGCCAGGTTGTTGCAGCACACCAGGGTGCCGCCCTCGGCGGTGCTCAGCAGGGCCGGCTTGAGCAGGCTCTGATAATCGCGCAGCAGATCCACCGTGCCAAAGGCGCTCTTGGCCCAGGCCGGCGGGTCGAGAAAGACCAGATCGAACTGACGTGGCTGCAGGCGTGGGTAGCTCGGCAGTTTCTGCCCGCGACGGCTGCTGATCGGCAGGTCGGCGAACTGGCGTATGGCCGGGAAGTAGTCGGACTGGATGAACTGCATGGCCGGCAACTCGGGGTTCAGCATGCCGTTCTCGCGACCCACGGCCAGGTTGCCCTGAGCGAAGTCCAGGTTGACCACCTCGCGTGCCCCACCGGCTGCCGCGCACAGGCCGACGCCACAGGTGTAGGCGAACAGGTTGAGCACGGACTTGCCGGCGCTGTTGGCCTTGACCCAACCACGGGCGTTACGCAGGTCGAGAAACAGCAGCGGATCCTGCCCGGCATGGCGGCCGCGCACGCGGTAATTCAGCCCCCACTCGTGGCCGACCATATCCGCCAGCGCTGCTTCTTCGGCCTGGAATGACGCCGGGTCGCGGTCGATGCGCGAATTGCCTTTGCAGCGGTCGTTGTAGATCAGTAGCAGCGTCTGGCCGAGATGGGCCTCGACAGTGCTGGCGATGGTCTGCAGGTCGTCGGCTGGCAGTGGCTGATGAAAGCTCTGCACCAGCAGCTGCGGGCCGTAGCGGTCGACGGTCAGACCTGGCGCGCCTTCCTGGCTGCCGTGGAACAGGCGGTAGCAGTCGGTGCCCTGGGCGTGCAGTTCGGCCAGCAGGTTTTCACGGGCGGCGAGGGCGGCGCGCAGCGCCTGGTCAAGAGAGGGCATGCGCGGCGTCTCGGAAAAAGGAAGGCCAGCAGTTTATCAAGAAAAGTCGTTGGCTCCGAGAAACCACCATCGTGTAGGAGCGAGCTCTGCTCGCGAACGCGGGTGGTGCCGCGAGCTTCGCGAGCAGAGCTCGCTCCTACAAGGGCCGTGCGCTGGCCTGAAAAAGCCGTCGCGGCTAAAGCCCCTCCCACAGGCGCCAGGCGGGCGATGTGGGAGGCGCTTCAGCGGCGACTATTGCCTGGCGCTCAAACGCGCTCGATGGCCAGGGCCACGCCTTGGCCGCCACCGATGCACAGGGTGGCCAGGCCTTTCTTCGCATCGCGGCGGATCATCTCGTGCAGCAGGCTCACCAGCACGCGGCAGCCTGAGGCTCCGATGGGGTGGCCGAGGGCGATGGCTCCGCCGTTGACGTTGACCTTGTCGGCATCCCAGCCCAGCTCCTGGCCCACTGCCAGCGCTTGAGCGGCGAAGGCTTCGTTGGCTTCGATCAGGTCCAGCTCGGCCAGGCTCCAGCCGGCCTTGTCCAGGCAGCGACGGGTGGCGGATACCGGGCCGATGCCCATGATCGCCGGGTCGACGCCGGCATTGGCGTAGCCGGCAATCTTTGCCAGCACCGGCAGGCCCAGTGCTTGCGCCTTGGCTGCGCTCATCAGCAGCACCGCAGCGGCGCCGTCGTTGAGGCTGGAGGCGTTGCCGGCCGTGACGCTGCCGTCTTTCTTGAACGCCGGTTTGAGCTTGGCTAGGGACTCGGCGGTGGTGCCAGCACGCGGTTGCTCGTCACGGGCGAAGGCGATGGGGTCACCCTTGCGCTGCGGGATCAGCACCGGGGTGATCTCGGCATCGAAGCGCCCGGCCTCGATGGCGGCCACGGCCTTCTGCTGCGAGGCAGCGGCGAAGGCATCCTGGGCTTCGCGGGAAATCCCATACTTCTCGACGAGATTCTCTGCAGTGATGCCCATATGGTAGTCGTTGAAGGCGTCCCACAGGCCGTCGACGATCATGCTGTCGAGCATCTGAGCGTGGCCCATGCGCAAGCCGGTACGCGCTTTCGGCAGCACATAGGGTGACAGGCTCATGTTCTCCATGCCGCCGGCGATGACCACCTCGGCGTCGCCACAGCGAATGGCCTGGGCCGCCAGGTGCAGGGCTTTCAAACCCGAGCCGCAGACCTTGTTCAGGGTCATGGCCGGTACGGCATGGGGCAGGCCGGCGCGGATCGCGGCCTGGCGTGCGGGGTTCTGGCCGGAGCCTGCGGTGAGCACCTGGCCGAGGAGCACTTCATCGACCTGGGCGGTGTCGAGGCCGGTTTGTTCCAGCAGGCGCCTGATAACGATGGCGCCGAGCTCGGGTGCGGGAATCTCCGCCAGGCTGCCCTGGAAACTGCCGATGGCGGTGCGGGTGGCGGCAACGATGACGACGTCTTGCATGTGCAGATCCTCGATTCGGTTCAGACAATGACCGGAAAGACGCCGATGGTCGCATAGCCCAGCGTGACCGACCAGCCACGCTGCCTATGGTTCCAAGCGCTTGCGGGCGCGCTGCGCGGCACTGCTGCGCATGGCCCAGCGCAGCACGCTGGCGGTGCGTTGCACACTGGCGCGTATCAGCGGGCGCTGCCAGGCCGCCTGGTGTTCACCCAGCAGGTCACTGGCCCAGTCCGGCAGCAGGTCGATGCCGGCCTGCATCATCAGCTTGCCGAAGGGTTTGGTCAGGTGGTTCGGCGCTGGTGCGGCGTACAGCAGCCTGACCACTTCGCGGGTGCGGGCGTCGCAGAGCAATTGTGGGCGCATGCGTTGCAGATAATCGGCGATGGCCTGGCGCGACCTGGGCACCTCCTGCGCGCCGAGGCGCTCGGCGATCAGCGCCACTTCGCGGTAGTAGCGATCCTGCTCCTGTGCGGGCAGTTGCGGGTCGACGTAGCGCAGGTAGCCGGCGAGAAACTGGCTGACCTCCGAGACATGCACCCAGGTCAACAGCTCGGGATCGCTGGCGGCATAGGCTCGCCCATCCGGCGCATGGCCGACCACCTGAAGATGAATGGTGCGTACCTTGTCGATCAACCGTTCGGCATCGTCTCGGCCACCATAGCTGGTGCCGGCGATGAACAGGCTGGTACGGCGCAGGCGGCCGAGCATGTCCTGGCGAAAGTTGGAGTGATCCCACACGCCAGCCAGCGCCAGCGGGTGGAGCATCTGCAGCAGCAGGGCGGAGACGCCGCCGACCATCATCGCGGTAAAGTCGGCGTGCACCTTCCAGACCATCGACTGCGGGCCGAACAGGCCGGCGTCGCCATGTGGCTGATCGAGGTCGAGCACACCCAGCGAGGCACCGGTGAGGCTATGCACCTGTTGTTCGATATGACGGCGTAGGCTTTCCATGGCGCGCAGTGTCGAACCTCGGCTCGGCAGACGCAAGGCGGAGATTCGTAGGGTGCGCCGCGCGCACCTTCATACGCTGCGGCGAGTGACCTGGTGCGCACGGCGCACCCTACGGTGGGTTCAGCGATTGAGTCGCTGCTCGATCAGGCTGTCGACCACGCTGGGGTCGGCCAGGGTGGAGGTGTCGCCCATGTTCTCCAGCTCGTTGCAGGCGATCTTGCGCAGGATGCGGCGCATGATCTTGCCCGAGCGAGTCTTGGGCAGGCCCGGCGCCCACTGCATCAGCTCCGGCTTGGCGAAGCTGCCGATCTCCTTGCCGACCAGGCTCAGCAGCTCCTTCTTCAGTTCCTCCGAAGGCTCCTGGCCATTCATCAGGGTGACGTAGGCATAGATGCCCTGGCCCTTCACATCGTGCGGGTAGCCGACTACCGCCGCTTCGGCCACTGCATCGTGCAGCACCAGGGCGCTTTCCACCTCGGCGGTGCCGATGCGGTGGCCGGAGACGTTGATCACGTCGTCCACGCGGCCGGTGATCCAGTAGTAGCCGTCTTCGTCGCGGCGCGCGCCGTCGCCGGTGAAGTAGTAGCCGGGGTAGGGCTTGAAGTAGGTGTCGATCATGCGCTGATGGTCGCCATAGACACTGCGGATCTGGCTCGGCCAGCTCGCCTTGATGGCCAGCACGCCGCTGCCGGGGCCGTCGATTTCCTTGCCCTGTTCGTCCAGCAGCACCGGCTGGATACCGAAGAAGGGGCGGGTGGCCGAGCCGGGTTTGAGGTCGGTGGCACCGGGCAGCGGGGTGATCAGGATTGAGCCGGTTTCGGTCTGCCACCAGGTGTCGACGATGGGGCAGCGGGTTTCACCGACCACGTGGAAGTACCATTCCCAGGCTTCCGGGTTGATCGGCTCGCCCACCGTGCCGAGCAGGCGCAGGCTCAAGCGCGAAGTCGTCTTGACCGCCGCCTCACCCTCGCGCATCAGCGCGCGCAGGGCGGTCGGCGCGGTGTAGAAGGTATTGACCTGGTGCTTGTCGATCACCTGCCAGAAGCGCGAGGCGTCCGGGTAGTTGGGCACGCCCTCGAACATCAACGTGGTGGCGGCGTTGGCCAGCGGGCCGTAGACGATATAGCTGTGCCCGGTCACCCAGCCGACATCGGCGGTGCACCAGTAGATGTCGCCTTCGTGGTAGTCGAACACGTACTTGTGGGTCATCGCCGCGCCGAGCAGGTAGCCACCGGTGGTGTGCAGCACGCCCTTGGGTTTGCCGGTGGAGCCGGAGGTGTAGAGGATGAACAGCGGATCCTCGGCGTCCATCGGCTCGGCGGGGCAGTCGCTGCTCGCCGTGTGCAGGGCTTCGTGGTACCAGATATCGCGGCCTTCCACCCAGGCCACCTCGCCCTGGGTGCGCTCGACCACCACCACGGTGGAGACGTCCGGGCAGCTTTGCAGGGCCTTGTCGACGTTGTTCTTCAGCGGGATGTACTTGCCGCCACGCACGCCTTCGTCGGCGGTGATCACGGTGCGGCAGTCGGCATCGAGGATGCGGTCGCGCAGGGCATCCGGGGAGAAACCGCCGAACACCACCGAATGCACGGCGCCGATGCGCGCGCAGGCGAGCATGGCGTAAGCCGCCTCGGGCACCATCGGCATGTAGATGCACACCCGGTCGCCCTTCTTCACGCCACGATCCTTGAGCACGTTGGCCAGGCGGCTGACGTTGTGGTGCAGCTTGTTGTAGGTGATGTGCGCCGATTCGGCCGGGTTGTCGCCTTCCCAGATGATGGCGACCTGCTCGCCGCGCTTTTCCAGATGGCGGTCGATGCAGTTGTAGGCGACATTGAGCTGGCCGCCCTTGAACCACTCGGCATGGCCTTGCTTGAGGTCGCTGGCGTGCACCTGATCCCAGGGTTTGAACCATTCGAGGAAGGCCTTGGCCTGCTCGGCCCAGAAGGTTTCGGGCTGTTCGACGGATTGCTTGTACAGACGCAGGTAGGCGTCGTTGTCCAGGTGCGCACGCTGACGCACCGCATCGGGTACGGGATGGCGGGTGATCTCGAACATGGCGGGGTCCTTGTAATTGTGTGGCCGCAACGATCACAAGGGTGCACCCAGGCATGTGTTGGGTTCAAGGCTTAACAGGCTGTTGAAAAACTACCTGCGTTGCCTGGCCGTCGTTAAAAACAGCCTCAAAATGCTCATTTACAGCACGTAAACTGCGCTTTTTCGGCTGTTTTTGCCTAGGCCAGCCTGCCTCGCCTACGTTTTTCAACGGCCTGTTAAGCATTTCCACATGCTGCCGAGCCTGCTCGTGCGGCCGGTATTCGAGTTGTGCCGCAACCAGACGTCGGGTCGCTGTGCCGTAACGACTGGCGATTGCCGCGAGCGCTTCATCGAGGGTTAGTGCGGCGTTCATGGTGCCTCCCGTCAGTTCTGGCAAGCCGCTGGCATGCGTGCGCTGCGGTATGAACTCCAGCCCGCTGGCGCTGAATACCGGCTCACGGGCCACGCCCAGCACCTGAGTGCGAAAGGTGCGCGCCCAGGCATCCACGCGCAGGGCCAGGCTGATCTCGTCCATGGCGGGGTGCAGGCTGACGGCGAAGGTTTCGTGCTTCCAGAGTGCAAGATAGTTGCTCGCTGCCGTCAGGTAGCCTTGGCTGCCAAGGGCGAACGCCTCGCTGTCATGCCGGGGCGACCAGGCGCTGACACCAAGTTCCTGGGCCAACGTGCTCGCCTTGGCCGTGCCGGCCATGGCTTCGACCAGCGCCAGGGATGCTGGCAGGGCTGCGCTGACGCCGGCGGTGGTCATCAACGGGCCGTCCACCACATAGCGCCGGTTTTCCTGCCACTGGGTACCGGGAAAGTCGCTCAGACGCTGTTCGCGTGAGTACCAGTGACCCGTCGCACGGCGCCCTTGCAGCAGGCCGGCATGCGCCAGCGGCAGCACGCCATCGCAGATGCCGATGACGCTCGCGCCCAGCGCCGCCTGCTGCCTGATGAAGTTCAGCAATTGCGGCTCCTGGCTGTCGTGCACGGCGGGCACGATCAGGTAATCAGCGCCCTGGGGGAAGTCGCGCTGAAACTCGGCGATGCTGGTGTCGGCACGCACGCTGAGAGCCGGCATCAATTGCACCGGGCCCGGATCGGTGGCCACCGCCAGCACCCTGGCCACACCGGCGCGCCGCAGAATGCCGAGCGGCACCACGAAGTCAGTCAGCTCCGTCATCTGATTCTGTGCAAGCACGACCACCACGGGCTGTTCGCGCTCGAAGCGTGGTTGGTAAGTGGGCAGTCGTTCGTCAGAGGCGTTTACGTACCCGGCGAAATACAGCAGGCACAACAATCCGACTATTGGCCATTTTTTGCACATGAGTCCGCTCCTTTGGCTGCAAGAGGCGATCAGTTTGTCGTGTGCATGCTTGGCGCATATGTCATAAATGAGTGAAAACCTGCCATTGATGACCGAGTGGAAGCGATGACGCACAGGGTTCTGCTGTTGGTATTTCCCGAGTTTCAGTTGCTCGATGCCACCGGGCCTGCCGACGTGTTCGCTGCGGTGGACGAGCATTTACCGGCAACTGGTCGACCGGCGTACGCGTTGCAGGCGATATCGCAGCAGGGTGGTCTGATCGCCTCCAGCAGCGGGCTGGCGATGGCGACCCAGCCCTTGCCGGAGCCGCAGCAACTGGTCGGCTGTACCTTGCTGGTAGCAGGCGGATACGGCGTGCAGCGCGCCTTGCAGCAGGGGCCGCTCACGCGCTGGCTGGCAGAGGCCGGGCCGCTGGCCGCACGCTGTGCCTCGGTGTGTACAGGCGCCTTTCTGCTGGCGCAGACCGGTTTGATGACGGGCCGCAAGATGGTCACCCACTGGCGTTATGCCGAGTTGCTGCAGCGGCTGTACCCGGGCGTTGAGGTTCTGCATGACAGCCTGTTCATCCGCGATGGGGCCTTCTACAGCTCGGCTGGGGTCACGGCGGGGCTGGATCTTTGTCTGAGCCTGGTGGAGGACGACCACGGGCGTGACGTTTCGCTGCAGGTGGCCAAGGGGCTGGTGATGTACCTGAGAAGGCCCGGCGGGCAGCGTCAGTTCAGTGCCGAGCTGCTGGCCCAGCAGGCGCCTGCCGAGGGCATGATGCAAGGCTTGCTGACGGAGCTGCGCAAGTCCCTGGCCGGCCCCTGGGATGTGCAGAGCATGGCGGCCTGCATGAACATGTCGCCGCGTACCTTGCATCGGCATTGCCAGGCCGAACTTGGGCTGACGCCGGCTCGGCTGCTGCTGCACCTGCGTCTGGAATGCGCTTGCCAATTGCTGGAGGCGGGGGAGACCTCGCTCAAGCGCGTGGCGCAGCGCAGCGGCTTCAGCAACGAATACAACCTGCGACAGGCATTCTCCCGGGCGTTGGGGGTAACGCCCGGGGAATATCGGCAGCGCTTCTGTCGCTGAGGTGTATGCCTGCGATCAGCCGCGGTGTTGCGAGCGGAAGTGCTCGATCAGGCCCTGGGTGGAGGCATCGTTGGCCAGCTCGGCAGTGGCGCCGGTGAGGCGTTGATAGACTTCCTTGCCCATTTCCTTGCCCAGCTCCACGCCCCACTGGTCGAAGGCATTGATGCCCCAGATGGCGCTCTGCACGAACACCTTGTGCTCGTACAGGGCCACCAGCGCGCCGAGGTTGAACGGGGCGATGCGGTTCATCACCAGAATGTTGCTCGGGCGGTTGCCGGGGATCACCTTGTGCGGCGCCAGGCGTTGCACTTCGTCTTCCGCCATGCCCTTGGCCCGCAGTTCCGCCTCGGCCTCTTCGCGGGTCTTGCCCTGCATCAGCGCCTGGGCCTGCGACAGGCAGTTGGCGAACAGCCACTGGTGGTGGTCGGACAGCGGGTTGTAGCTGTTGACCGGGACGATGAAATCCGCCGGCACCAGCAGACGGCCCTGGTGCAGCAACTGGTGGTAGGCGTGCTGACCGTTGCAACCAACGCCGCCCCAGATGATCGGCCCGGTGGCGATGTCCAGCGCGCTGCCGTCCTGGCGCACGCTCTTGCCGTTGGACTCCATGTCGAGCTGCTGCAGGTGCTTGGTGAAGTTGCGCAGGTAGTGGTCGTACGGCAGGATCGCCTGACTCTGCGCACCCCAGAAGTTGCTGTACCAGATGCCCAGCAGGGCCATCAGCACCGGCATGTTCTCGGCCAGTGGCGCCTGGGTGAAGTGCTCGTCCATGGCGTAGGCGCCGGCCAGCAATTCCTTGAAGTTGGATACGCCGATGGCCAGGGCAATGGGCAGGCCGATGGCCGACCACAGCGAGTAGCGCCCACCCACCCAGTCCCACATGGGGAAGATGTTCTCTTCGCGGATGCCGAACTCGACGGCCGCCTTGCGGTTGCTGGTCACCGCGATGAAGTGGCGGTGCAGTTCCTCTTCCGGGCCGCCCATGGCCAGGTACCAATCGCGCGCGGCCAGGGTGTTCTTCAGGGTTTCCAGGGTGCCGAAGGATTTGCTGGAGACGATGAACAGGGTGGTTTCCGGGTCGAGGCGGGCGGTCAGCTCGCGGAACTCGCTGCCATCGATATTGGCCAGGTAGTGGCAGCGCACGCCGCGCTGGGTGAAGGGGCGCAGGGCCTCGGACACCAGTTGCGGGCCGAGGAAGGAGCCGCCGATGCCGATGTTCACCACTTCCTTGATCGGTTTTTCGCTGTAGCCGCGCCACAGGCCGCTGTGCACACGGGTGACCAGTTCGGTCATCTGGTGCAGCACGCGATGCACCTCGGGGATGATGTCTTCGCCGTCCACCTCCAGGCGCCGGCCTATCGGGCTGCGCAGGGCAGTGTGCAGGGCGGCGCGCTGCTCGGAGGCGTTGACCTGCTCGCCGCTATATAGCGCCTCGATGGCATCGCCCAGGCGCGCCTGCTCGGCGAGCTGGATGAGCAGATCCAGGCTGTGTTCGGTGATCAGATTCTTCGAGTAGTCCAGCAGCAGGCCGCAACTGTCCAGGGAGAAGCGCTGGAAACGGCGGGGATCGCTGGCAAAGGCCTCACGCATGCTGAAACCAGCCATCTCCTCGCGGTGCTGGCGCAGGGCCTGCCAGGCGGGCAGGCTGGTGACGTCGTGAGGCTGTTGATAGTAGGCCATCTGAACTCCTGATCCGCTAAAGCAAAAAGGCCCGGATTCGTTCCGGGCCATGAAAGTGTAACCGCCTGGCTTTGGATGCAGCTACTGGCTCGGCAGTTCAACCAGAAGGTTGTCGATCAGGCGTGTCTTGCCCAGGTGTGCGGCGGTCAGTATCACCAGGTGACGGTCGTCGATGACGGCCGGACGCAGGCTGATGGCGTTGCGGATTTCCAGATAGTCCGGCACGAAGCCGGCCTGGCGCTGTTGTTCCTGGGCGGCCTCGATCAGGCGCTGGTAATCGCGCGCACCGCGGCGCAGCTCCTCGGCGATGGCTTGCAGGCCGCGGTACAGCGCCGGGGCGGCGGCGCGCTGCTCGGCACTGAGGTAACCGTTGCGCGACGACAGCGCCAGGCCATCCTCGGCGCGCTGGGTTGGCGCACCGACGATCTGGATGGGCATGTCGAGGTCGCGTACCAGGGTGCGGATCACCGCCAGTTGCTGGTAGTCCTTCTCGCCGAACACGGCGATATCCGGCTGCACCATGTTGAACAGCTTGGTCACCACCGTGGCCACACCCTCGAAGTGCCCCGGGCGGCTGGCACCGCACAGGCCTTCGGACACGCCCTGCACGATCACCCGCGTCTGGCTGGCCATGCCCTGCGGATACATCTCGCTGACATCCGGGTGGAACAGCAGGTGGCAACCGGCACCGAGCAGCTTCTCCTGGTCGGCGGCCAGGGTGCGCGGGTATTTGTCGAGGTCTTCGCTGGGGCCGAACTGCAACGGGTTGACGAAGATGCTGGCAACCACGAAGTCGGCGCTCTGAGCGGCGATCTGCACCAGCGAGACATGCCCGGCATGCAGGTTACCCATGGTGGGCACGAAACCGATGCGTTTGCCCTCGGCGCGAGCCTGGGCGACGGCGGCGCGCAGCTCGCGCAGGGTGGTCACGGTGTTCATGCGGAGAAACCATGTTCAGCAGCGGGGAAGCTGCCGTCCTTGACGGCCTTGACGTAGGCAGCGATGGCGTCGGCAATGCTGCCCTGGCCGTCCATGAAGTTGCGCACGAACTTGGGCGTGCGCCCCGACAGCGACAGGCCGAGCATGTCGTGCTGCACCAGCACCTGACCATCGGTAGCGTTACCGGCACCGATGCCGATCACCGGAATCTGCACCGCCTGAGTGATTTCGGCGGCCAGCTCGCTGGGCACGCACTCGAGCAGCAGCATGGCCGCGCCGGCTTGCTCCAGGGCCATGGCATCGGCACGCATCTGCCGCGCCTGGGCTTCCTGACGGCCCTGCACCTTGTAGCCGCCGAGAATGTTCACCGCCTGCGGGGTCAGGCCCAGGTGCGCGCACACCGGCACGCCGCGTTCGGCCAGCAGGCGGATGGGTTCGGCCAGCCAGCCGGCACCCTCGAGCTTGACCATGTGCGCGCCGGCCTGCATCAGCGCGGCGCTGTTGAGCAACGCCTGCTCGGTGGTGGCGTAGGCCATGAATGGCAGGTCGGTGATGATCAGTGCGCCCTGATTGCCGCGTTTGACGCAGGCGGTGTGGTAAGCCATGTCCGCGATGCTCACCGGCAGGGTGCTGTCGTGGCCCTGCAGCACCATGCCCAGGGAGTCGCCGACCAGCAGCACGTCGACACCGGCCTGGCTGGCAACCTGGGCGAAGGTGGCGTCATAGCAGGTCAGCATGGCGATCTTCTCGCCGTTTTGCTTGCAGCTCTGCAAGGTGGTCAGGGTGACGTCAGGCATTTCAAGGGTCCTCGCTCAGGCCTGGTATACGGCTTCTAACCGGCAGCAATCCGGCCTGGATTGGCATAAAGGTGCACCCGGCAGCGGGCGACGGGACGCCTATAGTCCCGATGGGGGGGCATGAAGTCAATTGCAGGTGTTACCGCCCTGTTACTGGCGTTACCGCCAATGCCAGAGGGATGCACTCGATGGGGCAGTCGCCTGGCTGCATGCGGCGCGCAGCCAGGGCTCTAATCGGTCAGGCGTTCCAGGCCGGTAAAGGGGCAGGCGGCGAGCAGCTCGGGCAAGCCACGGCCATCGGGCAGCAGCAGCTCGGGCGCCAGCTCGGCCAGCGGGTAGAGCACGAACGGGCGAGCCTGCATGTGGTAGTGCGGCACGGTGAGGCGCTCGTCGTCGATCAGGCGTTGGCCGAACAGCAGGATATCCAGATCCAGGGTGCGTGGGCCCCAGCGCTCGGCCTTGCGCACGCGCCCCTGTTCCTGCTCGATGTGCTGTAGGGCATCGAGCAGTGTCCAGGGCTGCAGCTCGGTGTCCAGCGCGGCCACGGCATTGACGTAGCGTGGCTGGTCGGGCGGGCCCAGCGGGTCGCTGGCATAGAGCGAAGAGTGAGCGACCAGATGGCTCTGTGGCAGCCTGGCCAGGGCGGCGAGCGCGCTGTGCAGTTGCTGACGGGGCGTTTCGAGGTTACTGCCCAGGCCGATGTAGACCCGTTCCATCACTCGGCGCTGCCAGTGTTCTCGGCACCACGCTTGCGTCGGCCACCGCTACGCCGGCGCTTGCGCGGCGCGTTGCCTGCCGCTTCCGGCTTGCCGGCCAGGTCACGGATCATCTGTCGGCGCTGGCTGTCGGCGGCATGCTGATATTCCGTCCACCACTCACCCAGGCCTTCGGTGTCCTCGCCGGCACGTTCGCGCAGCAGGAGGAAGTCGTAACCGGCGCGGAAGCGTGGGTTCTCCAGCAGCAGGTCGGCACGCTTGCCGCTGCGCCGTGGCAGGCGCTCCTGCATGTCCCAGATCTCGCGAATCGGAATGGTGAAGCGCTTGGGTACGGCGATGCGCTGGCATTGCTCGGCGATCAGCGTGTGGGCGGCTTCCTGCATGGCGGGAATCGGCGGCATGCCCTTGCTCTGCAACTGCAGCACGCGGGCCGGCAGGGCAGGCCAGAGCAGAGCGGCGAAGAGGAAGGCGGGGGTAACCGATTTGCCCTCGTGGATGCGGTCGTCGGTGTTGATCAGCGCTTCGCGGATCAGCTTCTCGGTGTATTCGGGGTTGCGCGCGAGCGCCTCGCCGCTGGCCGGGAACAACTGGGCGAAGAGATCGTGCTCGAGCAACAGGTCGAAGGTGTATTCGGCGTAACCGGAGAGGAACAGCTTGAGCACTTCGTCGAACAGGCGTGCAGCGGGGATGTCACGCAGCATCGGCGCCAGGCGACGGATCGGTGCGGCGCTGTGCTTCTCGATGTCGAAATCCAGCTTGGCGGCGAAGCGTACCGCGCGCAGCATGCGCACCGGGTCTTCCAGGTAACGTTGCTCGGGGTCGCCGATCAGACGTACCTGGTGGTTGCGCACATCGTGCATGCCACGGGCGTAGTCGAGGATGTGTTCCTGGGTTGGGTCGTAGTACAGCGCATTGATGGTGAAGTCGCGGCGCTGGGCATCGTCTTCCAGGGTGCCGTAGACGTTGTCACGCAGGATGCGCCCGCTCTCGTGGCGTGCGGCCTGGTTGCTGTTTTCCTCGTCCTCGCCCTGCGGGTGATTGGCGCGGAAGGTGGCGACCTCGATGATCTCGCGACCGAAATGCACGTGCACCAGCTTGAAGCGGCGGCCGATCACCCGCGCATTGCGGAACTCGGCGCGCACTTGTTCGGGGGTGGCGCTGGTGGCCACGTCGAAATCCTTGGGATCGATGTCCAGCAGCAGGTCGCGCACGCAGCCACCGACCAGATAGGCCTGATAACCGGCGCGCTGCAGGCGCTCGACGACGCTGATGGCGTGACGGCTGATCTCGTTACGCTTGAGCGGGTGTTGGCTATTGCTCAGCACTTCGGGCGTGCTGCGAGGGCGTGGTGCACGGCGCAGGGGCGAGCGAAAGGACGTAAACAGCTTTTTCAGCATGGGATGCACTGTGTGGAGGCGTGACCGGCCAGACGAAACGATGACCGCATGATTGCAGCGGATTCTAGCATCGTGTCGGGAGAAGATGTGTAGAGGGGCGGCAGGCGGGGATCCGGAGACCGGAAGCTACTGGGGGAGCCTAAGCTCCCCCCCAAGTTGGTGCGTGCTTCTTTTTTGTTGTTATTGAGAGCCTGTTGTTTTTGTTGTGCGGCCCTTCCCGGCTTGCCGTGGCTTACCGGGTGCTCCCCAGAGCGGGGAGCCAATAGCAAACGGATTTCTTTGGACGCTGATGTTGCCATTACCAACCAGTTCCGGCGCTGCCTGAAGGCAGTTTTGTTGTTCTCAGCCTGGCTGCAGGGGCGAACCCCTCGCGGCAACTCCTCTCCAAAAGAATCAGTTAGCTGCGCCTCCGTACCTTGTTGTTCTTGTTGTTCTGGAGTCGTTACGTATTGTTCTTGTTATGGGTCACTGCTTGTTATTGTTGTTGTGCCAGAGATAAAGCAGATGCCGTGCCAGTTTTCTGAAATCCTTGTAAATCAAGGGCTTGCGGATTCTGTTGGCAGGGAGGGCGAAAAAAAAGCCGGTTTTTCGTTACCTTTGAACCCGGCTTCTGTTACGAAATATTGAAGCGGTAACAGCCTGCGGAACCTCCGTTTGGCCAGGCTGTCACCGTGCAGCTTTGTCAAGGGGCGTTGGTGGCGCCCGATTTGCGCCGCGGGATGCCCAGGCGCTGACGGCGCTCCCACAGGCACTTGCGGCTGATGCCCAGTTTGCGTGCCAGCTCGGTTTCGGTCATGTGATCCTGATGCTCGAGCACGAAGTGCTGGAAGTAGTCTTCCAGCGACAGGTCTTCGGTGGGCTCGTGGCTGGCGTTGCCCTGGCCCGAGGCCATGGCGGCCAGGTCGAAGTCGTCGTCGTCGAGATCATCCAGCTCGACATCGATGCCCAGCAGCTCGGCGGAAATCTCCGAGCCTTCGCACAGGATCACCGCACGCTCGATGGCGTTTTCCAGTTCGCGCACGTTACCCGGCCAGGGGTAATGACGAATGGCCTGTTCGGCATCGTGGGCGAAGTGCAGCGGCTCACGCCCCATGCGCGTGTACTGGCGCACCAGGAAGGCCTGGGCAATTTCGATCACGTCGTGCCCGCGCTCACGCAGCGCCGGCAGCTTGAGGGCGATGACGTGCAGGCGGTAATAAAGGTCTTCGCGGAACTGGCCGGTCTTGGCCAGCGTCTTGAGGTCGCGGTGGGTGGCGGCGATCAGGCGTACATCCACCTTCTGCGACTGCACCGAGCCAACCCGACGAATCTCGCCTTCCTGCAGCACGCGCAGCAGGCGCGCCTGGGCCTCGAGTGGCAGCTCGCCGATCTCGTCGAGGAACAGGGTGCCGCCGTCGGCGGCTTCCACCAGGCCGGTGCGGCTGGCGCTGGCGCCGGTAAAGGCGCCTTTCTCGTGGCCGAACAGTTCGGACTCGATCAGGGTTTCCGGGATCGCTGCGCAGTTCACCGAGATCAGCGGCGCCTTGGCGCGGCGCGAGAGGTTGTGCAGGGCGCGGGCGACCAGTTCCTTGCCGGTACCGGACTCACCCTGGATCAGTACGTTGGAATCGGTGGGCGCGACCTTGCGAATCTTGCCGTACAGATCCTGCATGGCGGCGCAGGAGCCGATGATGCCGATGTCGCCGTTGGCGTTGTCCGCGGCCTTCTCGGCAGCGCCGCTACGCGGTGCGCTGGCCACGGCTGGTGCCGGTGCGCTCTTGGCCTCCTGGCGGTCACGCAGGATGCGCGCGACGGCTTGCAGCATCTCGTCGTGGTCGAAGGGCTTGGCGATATAGTCGACGGCGCCCATCTTCATCGAGTCCACCGCCGAACGCAGGCTGGCGTAGCTGGTCATGATCAGCACGGGTGTGCCTTCCCCCAGCTTGATCAGTTCGGTGCCTGGGGCGCCGGGCAGGCGCAGGTCACTGACGATCAGGTCGAAGCTGGGGATGCTGTAACGCTCCTGGGCTTCCTGTACCGAGCCAGCTTCGCTGACTTGGTACTGATTGCGTTCGAGCAGGCGGCGCAGGGCAGAGCGGATAATGGTTTCGTCTTCGACGATAAGGATATGTGGCATCAATTCGGTCTCTCGACGGTCACTTGAGGGACTGCCGGTGGCAGCCCTTCTGTCGCTGTTTACATCGCTACGGACGTCGCCTCGACATGCCTTGGCAGGGTGATCCGGAAACGAGTGCCCAGTTGGCGCTCGGGATCGGCCGGGCTGTCGATTGTTATCTGTCCATAATGCTCTTCCACGATCGAATAGACCAGCGCAAGGCCCAGTCCGGTGCCTTCACCCGGATCCTTGGTGGTGAAGAACGGCTCGAACAAGCGGTCGATGATGGCCTTGGGAATGCCGCTGCCCTCGTCCTCGACGATCAGGTCGACGGTATGTTCGCTGGCCTCGCTGCGCACGCGGATGGCGCCACCGGGCGGCGAGGCGTCGCGGGCGTTGGAAAGCAGGTTGATCAGCACCTGGGCCAGGCGCTGCGGGTCGCCATAGGCCCAATGCTGCGGGTCGCACAGGTTGTAGAACTGGATGTCGAAGTTGCGTTTGTTCAGCGACAGCAGGCCGATGGCATCCTGCGCCACGTCGGCCAGGCACACCGGCTCGTCGTTGCGCTGGTGGCTGCCGGAGTGGGCGAAGCTCATCAGCGACTGGACGATGCGCGACACGCGCTTGGTCTGTTCGAGGATCTGCCCGCTGATCTCGGTCAGCTCGGCATCGGCCTCGCGTTCTTCGCGCAGGTTCTGCGCCAGGCAGGCGATGCCGGTGATGGGGTTGCCGATCTCGTGGGCCACACCGGCGGCCAGGCGGCCGATGCTGGCCAGGCGCTCGGAGTGCACCAGTTTGTCACCGAGCATCTGGGTTTCGGTCTGATCCTCCACCAGCAGCACCAGGCCACTGTTACCGGGGGCCAGCGGCTCGTTGATCGCCGCCTTGTGCAGGTTCAGCCAGCGGGTCTGGCCGTCCAGCGCCAGATGCTGCTTATGCAGGTGCTGGTCGGGGCGTTCGATGAAGTTCTGCAGCAGGCTCTGCCAGGGCTCGGCCAGGGCGCTCAGGCGCGAACCGACGATGCGCTGGGCGGGAATCTCGGTGAGCTCTTCCATGGCCCGGTTCCACATCAGGATCTCCTGATCCTTGGCCAGCGAGCAGACGCCCATGGGCAATTCCTGCAGGGTCTGGCGGTGATAGCGGCGCAGGGCGTCGAGCTCGGCGGCCAGGCCGGTGAGGCGCGACTGGTAATCCTCCAGCCGGCTTTCGATGAAGTGGATGTCCTCGGTAACGTAACCCTCGGAGCCGGACTTGTAGGGCAGGAAGGTCTCGACGATGTCCTGCGCCACGCTCGGCCCCATCAGGCCGGAGAGGTTGGCCTCGATGCGGTCACGCAGGCGGCGCAGGGCATAGGGGCGGCTCTCGTCGAACGGCAGGTGCAGGTCGCGCAGTGCCTGTTGCACTTCGCGCTGGGCGGTCTTGGCGCCGAGCGGTTTGGCCAGTTGCGCGGCGAACTCCTGCGGGGTAACGGCGAGCAGCTCGCGGCGTTGCGGGCGGCGCACGTTGTCCACCGCACAGGCTTCGGCGGCGCTCTTCTCCTCGGGGCTGGCTTCGGTGAACAGCGACACCAGGGTAAAGGCCAGCACGTTGGCGGCCAGCGAGGCGATGGCTGCCAGGTGCCAACTGGCGTCGTCGAGCACATAGATGACGTCGAACAGCGGCAGGTAGAAGCCTTCCAGATTGCCCAGCAGCGGCAGCAGCATGGTCAGCGCCCAGACGCTGATGCCCGCCAGCAACCCGGCGAGGAAGCCGCGGCGGTTGGCCGTCTGCCAATACAGCACCGAGAGCACGCCCGGGAGGAACTGCAGGGTAGCGACGAAGGCGACGATGCCCAGATTGGCCAGATCCTGTTGCGCGCCGAGCAGCAGGTAGAAACCGTAGCCGGCCATGATGATGGCGATGATCAGGGCGCGGCGCGTCCATTTCAGCCAGCGGTAGATATTGCCTTCGGCCGGCGGCTGGTACAGCGGCAGCACCAGATGGTTGAGCGCCATGCCTGAAAGCGCCAGGGTGCTGACGATGATCAGGCCGCTGGAAGCCGACAGCCCGCCAACGTAGGCGAGCAGCGCCAGGGTTGGGCTGTCCACCGCGATGCCCAGGCCGAGGGTGAAGTATTCCGGGTTGGTGGTGGCGCCGAGCTTGAGGCCGGCCCAGAGGATCAGCGGCACCGCCAGGCTCATCAGCAGCAGGAACAGCGGCAGGCCCCAACTGGCGCTGACCATGGCACGTGGGTTGAGGTTCTCGGTAAAGGTCATGTGGTACATGTGCGGCATGACGATGGCCGAGGCGAAGAACACCAGCAGCAGCGTGCGCCAGGGGCCTTCCTGCAGCGGCGTGTGCAGGGTGGAGAGTGCCGCCTGGTTCTGCACCAGCCAGATCTCCAGCTCGCGCGGGCCGCCGAACACGTGGTACAGGGCGTAGAAACCGATGATCCCCAGCGCCCCTAGCTTGACCAGCGACTCGAAGGCGATGGCGAACACCAGCCCCTCGTGCTTCTCGCGGGTGGCGATATGGCGGGCGCCGAAGAGGATGGTGAACAGGATGATCAGCGCGCAGTAGCTCAGCGCCACCTTCTCCTGCAGCGGCTCGCGGCTGAGGATGCCCACCGAATCGGCCACCGCCTGGATCTGCAGGGCCAGCAGCGGCAGTACGCCAATCAGCATGAACAGGGTGGTCAGCGCCCCGGCCCAGGTGCTGCGAAAGCGGAAGGCGAACAGGTCGGCCAGCGAGGAGAGCTGGTAAGTGCGGGTGATGCGCAGGATGGGGTAGAGCAGCACCGGCGCCAGCAGGAAGGCCCCGGACACCCCCAGGTAACTGGCGAGAAAGCCATAGCCGTACTGATAGGCCAGGCCCACCGTGCCATAGAAGGCCCAGGCACTGGCGTAGACGCCCAGCGACAGGGTGTAGGTCAGGGGGTGGCGGATGATCGCGCGCGGGATCAGCCCATGCTCGCTGACCCAGGCCACGCCGAACAGCGCCAGCAGGTAGCCGGCGCTGATCAGCACCAGTTCGCTCAGACTAAAGCTCATCGGCATCACGTTGGCTCTGCAGGATGAAGGTGACGACGATGAGGATCAGCCACAGCAGATAGGGCCGGTACCAGGCACCGTTGGGGTCGATCCACCAGTCCATGATGGCCGGGGAGAACAGATAGATCCCCACCACCAGGATCAGAACCAGTCGGTAGATATACATGTGGCAACTCGTCGGAAGATGCCCCGATGGTAAAGGAAGCGGCGCGCTTCAAGCCACAAACTTGAGGCTTACCCTAGGGTGCGCTGTGCGCACCGGGACCGTACACGGTTCGCTTGGTGGTCATCGGTGCGCGCAGCGCACCCTACCTCAATTGCGCTTCGGCCAGGGTGCGGCTGCGGGGGATGCGGGTGGCGTCCCAGTAGGTGATGCCCCAGGCCAGCAGTTCTGCAGGCGCGGCGCCCTGCAGTTCGGCCGGTGGCTGCTGGCCCAGCGCACGCAGGGCGCGCAGCAGCAGCGGCCCGGCCTCGTCGGCAGCCAGGGGTGGGGAGCGGTAGCTCTTGCCCAGCTTGTGCCCGTCCGGCTGGATGATCAGCGGCACATGCAGGTAACGTGGTTGCGGCAGGCCGAGCAGCTCCTGCAGGTAGAGCTGGCGCGGGGTGGAGTCGAGCAGGTCGGCGCCGCGCACCACATCGGTCACCCCCTGCCAGGCATCGTCCAGCACCACGGCGAGCTGATAGGCGAACAGGCCGTCACGGCGGCGAATCACGAAATCCCCCACCTCGCGCCCCAGATGCTGGCCGAACTCGCCCTGCACGCGGTCGTTGAAGCGATACTCCAGCTCCGGCACGCGCAGGCGGATGGCCGCGTCGTCATCGGCATGGCAGGCGTTGCGGCAGAAACCGGGGTAGATGCCGGCATAACCTTCCAGTTGCTTGCGCGAGCAGATGCAGGCGTAGGCCAGGCCCTGGGCGAACAGGCGGGCGATCACCGCCGCGTATTCGGCGTGGCGCTCGCTCTGGCGCACCAGTTCGCCGTCCCACTCGAAGCCATAGGTTTCCAGGGTATGCAGGATGGCATCCTGGGCACCGGGCATTTCCCTTGGCGGGTCGAGGTCTTCCATGCGCAGCAGCCAGCGGCCGCCAACGGCGCGGGCATCGAGGTAGGAGGCGAGGGCGGCGACCAGCGAGCCGAAGTGCAAATAACCGCTGGGCGTGGGGGCGAAACGCCCGATATAGGCAGTGTTCGTCATGGCGCGTCAGTAACGGAAGCCAGAAACACAACGGGGCGCCTGAGCGCCCCGTCGACAGATCAGGAACCGATCTGTTTTTCCTTGATTTCCGCCAGCGTCTTGCAGTCGATGCACAGGGTGGCGGTGGGGCGGGCTTCCAGGCGGCGGATGCCGATTTCCACGCCACACGACTCGCACCAGCCGTAGTCGTTGTCTTCGATCAACTGCAGGGTTTCGTCGATCTTCTTGATCAGCTTGCGCTCGCGGTCACGGGCGCGCAGCTCCAGGCTGAATTCCTCTTCCTGGCTGGCGCGGTCGGCCGGATCGGGGAAGTTGGCGGCTTCGTCCTGCATGTGGTGCACGGTGCGGTCGACTTCCTGCATCAGTTCCAGCTTCCACTTGTTGAGGATGCTGGTGAAGTGAGCGCGCATCGGGTCGCTCATGTATTCCTCGCCCTTCTTCTCTTGATAGGGCTCGAAACCACGAATCAGTTGGCTGGCGCTTTGTGCTTTATCTTTTGTCGGCATGGATGACGCCTCTCACTCTCTCGAATCCATTACGCAGGTTTGTTCCATGGCCAAGCGAATATCAGCCCTGCGTCTGCAAGCGGGCGAACTTACCAGATCGAATCAGGGCGCGCTACTCCCGGTTGTCCACGCAGTGGCGGGTTGTGAACGAAAGCTGCATGGGTGCGCGTTGCAGGCGTAACGGCAGGTGTCGACGGCACTGAAAGACGCACCCGTTGCGCTTGCCGCCCGGCTAGCGCGCCCTGCTAGAATCCGCCGCTCGCCACCCTGAAGACAGACCCATGCCTCAGCTCTACAGCGCGCGTAGTCGCGCCATCGAACCCTTCCACGTGATGGCCTTGCTGGCGCGCGCCAACGAGTTGCAGGCCGCCGGGCATGACGTGATTCACCTGGAGATCGGCGAGCCGGATTTCACCACCGCCGAGCCCATCATCCGCGCCGGCCAGGCCGCCCTGGCCGCCGGGCACACCCGCTACACCGCTGCGCGTGGCCTGCCGCAACTGCGCGAGGCCATCGCCGGCTTCTACGCCGAGCGTTATCGCTTGAGCATAGACCCACAACGCATTCTGGTGACGCCAGGCGGCTCCGGAGCGCTGCTGCTGGCCGCCAGCCTGCTGGTGGATCCGGGCAAGCACTGGCTGCTGGCCGATCCCGGTTACCCCTGCAATCGCCACTTCCTGCGCCTGGTCGAAGGCGCCGCGCAACTGGTGCCGGTCGGCCCCGATGTGCGTTACCAGCTCACCCCGCAACTGGTGCAGCGCCACTGGGATACCAGCAGCGTCGGCGCCCTGGTGGCCTCGCCGGCCAACCCCACCGGCACCTTGCTGCACAAGGACGAGCTGGCGGCGTTATCCACCTGCCTCAAGCAGCGCGGCGGCCATCTGGTGGTGGACGAGATCTACCACGGCCTGACCTATGGCTGCGATGCGCCCAGCGTGCTGGAAGTCGACGACGAGGCCTTCGTGCTCAATAGTTTCTCCAAATATTTCGGCATGACCGGCTGGCGCCTGGGCTGGCTGGTGGCGCCCGAGGCGGCGGTGCCGGAGCTGGAGAAACTGGCGCAGAACCTCTACATCAGCGCGCCGAGCATGGCCCAGCACGCCGCGCTGGCCTGCTTCGAGCCGGATACCCTGGCGATACTCGAAGAGCGCCGCCACGAATTCCAGCGTCGCCGCGACTACCTGCTGCCGGCGCTGCGTGAGCTGGGCTTCGGCATCGCCGTGGAGCCGGAAGGCGCCTTCTATTTATATGCCGACATCAGCGCCTTCGGCGGCGACGCCTTCGCCTTCTGCCGCCACTTCATCGAAACCGAGCACGTGGCCTTCACCCCGGGCCTGGATTTCGGCCGTTATCAGGCCGGGCACCACGTACGCTTCGCCTACACGCAGAACATCGAGCGCCTGCAGCAGGCCGTCGAACGTATCGCCCGTGGCCTGAAAAGCTGGCAGCCCGATGCGCTTTGATCCGCCGCTGGAAGAAGGGCGCCTGCTGCGCCGCTACAAACGCTTTCTCGCCGATATCGAGACGGCCAGTGGCGAGCTGCTGACCATTCACTGCGCCAACACCGGCTCGATGCTCAACTGCATGAGCGAAGGCTGCCGGGTGTGGTTCAGCCGCAGCAACGACCCCAAGCGCAAGCTGCCGGGCAGTTGGGAAATCAGCGAAACCCCGCAAGGGCGCCTGGCCTGCATCAACACCGCGCGGGCCAACGCCCTGGTGGAGGAGGCGCTGCGCGCCGGGCTGATCAGCGAGCTGGCCGGTTTCACGGCGCTCAAGCGCGAAGTGCCCTATGGCGTGGAGAACAGCCGCGCCGACTTTCGCCTGGACTACGCCGAGGGGCCGGTCTATGTGGAGGTCAAGAGCGTCACCCTGGGCTTCGACGGCAGCGACATTGCCGCCTTCCCCGATGCCGTGACCCTGCGCGGTGCCAAGCACCTGCGCGAACTGGCGGCGCTGGCGCGGGCCGGGGTGCGCGCGGTGCAACTGTATTGCGTGAACCTCTCCGGCATCCGCGCCGTGCGCGCTGCCGAGGAAATCGACCCGGCCTACGCCGCCGGCCTGCGCGAGGCCAAGGCCGCCGGAGTGCAGGTGCTGGCCTACGGCGCCGAACTCAGCCCTGAAGGCATCGCCCTGGTGCGGCGGCTGGACGTACAGGTCTGAGCATCCGCTGCCTTGCCAAGCTCGGCATGCCTCCGTATGGTGCAAGGCCGCTGCATCGCAAGCTTCCTAATCAATGCGCATGACCCTGCGCACCCTGTTGCCGAACCATGACTGCCCTCAATCATTCCCGTCCACTGGCCTTCAGCGGCCTGATACTGGCCAACCTGTGCTGGTCCGGCAATGCCCTGGTGGCGCGCGCCTTCGCCGGTGAGATCACGCCCTTCACCCTGTCGTTCTGGCGCTGGTGCCTGGCTTTGGCGCTACTGCTGCCCTTCGTTGCCTTGCCGCTGTGGCGTCACCGCGCCGCGCTACGCCATGCCGGCTGGCGCCTGCTGGTGCTCGGTGCCCTGGGCATCACCGGCTACAACACCTTGCTCTACAGCGCGGCGCAGACCACGGCGGCCATCAACATCTCCCTGGTCAACACCTGCCTGCCGTTGGTGACCTTCATCGGCGCCGGCCTGCTGCTCGGCGAGTGGCCGGCGCGCCGCGCCTGGTGGGGCATGGCCGTGGCCGTGCTGGGCCTGGCGGTGCTGATCGGCCAAGGCCAGTGGAGCCGCCTGGCGGGCCTGGCCTTCAACCAGGGCGACATGATCATGCTGCTGGCGGTGGTGGACTGGTCGCTCTACTCGCTGTTGTTGCGGCGCTGGTCGGCTTATCTGCAACCCATTCCACCGCTGGCGCTGCTGGGTGTGTTCATTCTGCTCGGCGTGCCGCTGATCCTGCCGCTCTACCTCTATGACCTGAGCCAGGGCGCACACCTGGCGCTGAACACCGCCAACCTCTCGGCCATCGCCTACACCGCCGTGTTCGCCTCGCTGGTGGCCTACCTGGGCTGGAACCATGGCATCCGGGTAGTGGGCGCGGCCAGGGCGGCGCTGACCAACTATCTGATGCCGGTGTTCACCGCGCTCTTGGGCTGGGTACTGCTGGGCGAGAGCCTGCAGGCCTATCACTGGATCGGCGCGGCGATGATCTTCGGTGGCCTGCTGCTGGCGACCCGCCCGCGCAGGAGCGCGTAACCGCGTAGGGTGGATCACGCTTCATCGATCCACCTGGCGTGCGGTGGATGAAAAAAGCGTCATCCACCCTACGGCTATCACTCCGGCCTGAGCATCACGAAGGCTTCGCCGCCCTCGCGGTCGTGCATGATGATGAACGGCTGGCCGGCGATCATCAGCTTCGCCGGCACGCGGCGCGGCACCTCGGTGCCGGCGCTTTCCGCAGCGGCGCTGAGCAGTTGCCGGGTCAGGCTGTCGTCCTGCTGGCTGTCGGTGGTGATCACGCACTCGTGGCTGGTTTTCACCTGCAAACCGAGGCTCTTGTCGGCATTGAAACCGACGGTGGCGAAGCCCATGTCGGTCAGATCCTCGATGCCGTGCTGGCGCGCCACGCTGTGCGCCTCGGCGAAGCTCGGCGCTGTCTTCAGGCAGATATCGCGAAAGGCCTGCACCGCTGGCGAGCTGATCGGCATGGGCGGCTGCGTACCCAGGCCCGCACAGGCCGAGAGCAGAGTGGCGCTGGCGAACAGAGCGAGCTTCTTCATTGCATCTTCCTTAATGAGAGGGGAGTTGTTGGCACAGGTCATGGCCAAGCAATTGCGAGGCCAGCCCCTTGGCCAGGTAGGTTTCTACCACGCGGCCATCGGCGCACCCGGTTCGGTGGCCGATAGCGAGGCCGACGGACAACAACACGAACAAGGCCAGGCCGATATGCTGGATGGGCGTCATGACTGGGCACTCGAATAAACGATGGACGAGGATGCAGAGGCCAGCAAGGGATGACAAGTGCGCCAGTGCGCAACTCTGGTGCTCGGTTTGCTCCGAGCGTTTATCGCGCAGCCTTGATGTTTTGGTCAGGGCAGCGTGATTGCCAGCGTGCCCAGTGCAAGGTGTGCGATGACGGCCCAGCTAATGGCGCTGATCAGGCCAAGCACGCCGTAACCGACAACGATTCCCAGCGCGATCTGCTTCCACAGCCCGGCGAAGCGGTTCGCCTCATGTCGGTGGCGCATCGGCATATCGCGCTCGGCGCGCAGGTCGTCGAAGTCGTCTCTGTCTCTCAAGGTAGGCTCCAGGGCCGAACGGCCCGAATGGGGTAGGGCGGGGCGCTATTTTCTGGCATGGCCAGAGCGCCACACAAGCGTCGCGACGAGGCAAAAATCGTCTGGCACGGGGCCGATGTCCCCTATCCAGATGCCACGACCTAACCACTTGATAAAACGTAAATTTATCGATGATCTGGGGTTGACAGCAGTGGGCGAGGCGCGGAAAATGCGCGCCACGTTGGCTACATAGCTCAGTCGGTTAGAGCGCAGCATTCATAATGCTGATGTCCCAGGTTCAAGTCCCGGTGTAGCCACCATAAATTTCAAGGGGTTAGCGCAAGCTAGCCCCTTTTTATTTGCTCCGCTTTTTGTCTCTTTCAGCCGCACTTAGAGCGAAGCTGGCTGAATATCGCTTCGTGTGAAGGTAATGGGCGTTCCGCATCGGCAGGCGTGACCTGAAAACCCGCCAAGTGCAGACTGGCGATGTAGTTGGAACGACGCACCCTGGCGAAGTAGGCTTGTGAAAGATCTGATAAAAGCCCTTCACCCCTAGCTGTCAGGCCACGTCCGCCAGCAAACTTTCATAGGGGATACGTAGGCCGTCATGCAGGCGTCTGATCATCGCCAGGCTCAATTTCCGTTTGCGGTTCAGCACTTCGGAAACCCGGCCACTGGAGCCAATGAATGGCTCGAGGTCGCGCGGCGTCAGGCCTTGCTGATCCATACGAAATTTGATGGCTTCGATAGGGTCGGACGGCGGCATCGGGGCGTGCTCGTCTTCGTATTTACCCACAAGTAGAGCCAGCACTTCGAGTTCGTCACCTTCAGGCGTACCAATCTCTGCGCCCCACAGCTCGTCAATGCGCGCCATCGCGGCCACGTAGTCCTGCTCGGTGCGAATGGGCTTGATGTTCATCACACAGTCTCCGCGTCAATTTGGTCGTATTGGGCATGAGTACCAACGAAGCGCACCTTGGCCAATTGTCGTTGATAGTCGATGGCAAGAATTATCCGGTACTTGTTTCCCGCGATGTTGAACACCACTCGACCTCCCTTGAGAATGCTGGCTGTGCGCAACTCGGCCTTCAGCTCCTGTGGTGTAAGGTATGTCGCCTTCTCCATATGCCTGTACCACTCCACCATGGGTAACTGAGCATCGGCATAAGCAGGGCTGCTCTCCCAGAGTGTTCTGAGCGTCCCTCTCGAAATAACATGCACTGGATTTCTCCCGTTTTGGGAGATTCTGGGTTGTCCGAACCGTAAGGGCAAGATTCGGTGACGCCAGTGATAAGGGGTGGGGCAGGGGGGCGACTGATTCATGAGCGCTTCACGCAACATTTGCCGCACTGCCTCTACCATCGACCCCTTGTGTTCGTCGCTCCTGTTACGCCCTCTTGATCTTGAAGCGGCTCAGCTCACGTTGCAGCACCGAAGCGCGCTCGGACAGTTCCTTCGCCGCGACCGCACAGGCCTGTGAGTTGGACTGGTTCTTCTGCGTCACTTCGTCGATTTGCTCGAGCCCGACACTCGCCTGCTGCAGGCCGGAAGCCTGTTCGCTGGAGGCCTGGTAGATCTGCGACACCAGGCTGGAAACCGCCGTGGTGCCGGTGACGATGCCCCTGAGCGACTCGGCGGTGCGGCCGGCGATGACCATGCCGCGCTGGGTCTTGACCGAGGAATCGGCAATCAAGGCCGAGGTCTGCTGCGCGGCTTCGGCGCTGCGTGCAGCCAGGCTGCGAACCTCGTCAGCGACCACGGCAAAACCACGGCCCAGTTCACCGGCGCGGGCAGCCTCGATGGCGGCATTGAGTGCCAGCAGGTTGGTCTGGGCTGCAATGTTGTCGATGGTGGTGATGATCGCTGTGATGTCCTTGCCTGACTTGTCGATTTCCGTCATGGCGTCGATCAGCTCGCTCATCAGCTTGTCGCTTTCACCGGCATCGGCGCATGAGAGCTGTGATTGATCATCGGCTTTCTTGGCATTGCCGGCATTCTCGGTGGTCTGCGCGGCCATTTGCGTCATCACCGCGCTGATCTCGGTAATCGATGAAGCCGAGTTGGAGGCGCCTTCGGACAGCGACTGGCTCAGCTCGCTGACCTGAGCGGAACTGCCGGCAATCTGTGTGGCACTGCGCTGCACTTCGGAAATCAGGCCATTCAAGTTGCCGACCATTTTCTCCAGGGACATGCCCAGGGTGTCCTTGGGCGAGGACAGTTGCACCTGCAGATCCAGATCCCCTTCGGAGATACGCTCGGCGACCCGCACCTGCCGTTGCAGGCTGTCCGACATATCGTTGAGGGCATAGGCGAGTTGCCCCACTTCATCCTCGGTCTTCTGCACCAGGCGCTGAGAGAAGTCACCCAGGCTGATATTGCCCGCCAGTACCGCCGCCTCGCGGATCGGCCCGACGATTCTGGCGGCTGTCAGCCACAGCGCGACCAGCGCCAGCAGGGAAATGCCCAGGCCCACGACGATCTGCCAGATGCTGTTGTCGATACTGCGTGCTTGCAGTTCCTGCTCCAGGGCAATGGCCTGGCTCATGACCACCGCTTTGGGCAAGCGAATCAGCAAGGACCAAGGTTTGCCGGTGCGGCCCAGCTCAATCGGCACCTGCACCTCGAAGTTTTCGCTGGCCGGGTCGAGCAGGCTTTCTGCATGGCCTTCCTGGATGTTCTTCAATACCTTTTCCCAGGACTCGGGCAGCAAGGTCTTGAGCGCTTGCCCGATCAGATCGCTGCGTTGGCTGTCGGCCACGATCAGGCCTTGATGGCTGAGAATCGACACGCTGCCTTTGCCACCGTAAAGCTCGGCGGACATCTGTTCGCTGAGCTTCTGGATAAAGGCTATGTCGAAGTCCGCCCCTACCACGCCTTGGAACTTGCCCTCGGCGACAATGGGCACCGACAGGGTGGTCAGCCACACATTCTTGCCTTGCACCACGTAGGGCAGCGGATCCAGCACGCTTTCCTTGCCGGTGTCACGCGGGCCGCTGTACCAGCCACCTTTCAGCACGCCGTTGGGGTGCTTGTCCGCCGAGTCATATTCCACCAGCGGCTGCACCGCGATCTTGCCATCGGCGCTACGCGTCCAGTACGGGGTAAAGCGCCCGGTCACGGGGTTGTTACCGTCCCGATCATTGCGGAATGCCTGATCCATACCATCCAGCGCATCCGGCTCCCAGCAGGAATAAGTGCCGTTGAATTCCGGGTTATCTTTCAAAACGCTGAGCAGTACCGTATTGATCTGCTCGCGACCCATCGCCAGCGGGCTTTGCGCTGACTTGCTGGCAGAAAAGGTGTTGGCCATGGTGCGCGCCGCATCCAGTGCGTTCTGCAACTTGGCTTGAATGGCGTTGGCGCGGGATTCGGCGAGGTTCTGCAGTTCTCTGAACGTCGATTTCTCGATCAGCTTGGAAACTTCTTCCGAGACATAAGCCTCATTGGCTCGCCCACTCACGAGACCATATCCCACCAGACTGGCGGATGAGAGGAACAGGCACACACCGGCTGTGGCACATATACGTACCTGTAGCGATTTGAATTTCATAATAGCCTCGGACTTTCTAAGCCTGCATAAAAGATGGCGGCATTCGGCTCCTTTGCATAAAGCTTCCACATCCAAAAACATCCACGGTTGCCCTGCATCAAGGACGACTAATCCTCGCCAGGACTGCAATAAGTTATCTGCTGATCAACGCTTGTTATCGCCAGCAGCGCGTGAGCGACAGCCATAACGAGTTGAACGATGAGTGCAGAGAAAAACTGCCCGTGAACGTGTTATTTCTTGTTTCTCCAAAAACAGAGCCAATGGAGAGAGCAAGTAGCCTCTTATTCAAGTAAAGAGGTCTTGTATTAATTCATAACATGCAAGGGCTGTCTGAGGTTGACGCAGATCAAGCTGGCGCTAGGTTAAGGGAGGGGGTGGTGCTGCAAGGTAATACTTTCGTCCTGAATGAGAAAACTTTGGTCGCAACAGGCGTACATATAAAAAACTGAAGAAGTAAGGGCTGTGAGAAGTATTTCGTTTTAGTGGGCTGGCAGGGGGTGAACTGCCGGGTTCAAACCGCTTGCGCAGTCTTTTGTGCTGGAAGGGGGGGCTTTTTTACTTAACCGACAGCACGCAGAGGCTGAACCTTATGTTCGATCTCTTCGCCTGCCTCTGCATAGGTAACCGCTAACGCGTACTCGGTCTGCCGGTTCATCCAGAACTGAGCCGATGTGTCGAAGTAGCGGCCTAGCCGAATAGCCGTATCGGCGGTAATGCCACGACGCTCCCGCACGATGTCATTGATGGTTGGCGCCGACACATGCAGAGCACGAGACAGTGCGGTTGGAGTCATGCCCAGCGGCTCAAGGAACTCTTCGCGTAGCACTTCGCCAGGGTGAACGGGGCGCATGCGTTAATCCTTAACGTTAAGCGTTAAATCGATCGTACGTGGCAAGAACCAACTGAGGCCAGTGCTTTTTACCTGTCATGGATTGCCGCATCTGGCGAGTTGGCCATCAGCGCCACCAGCGCTGGAGCATTGCGCGCAGCGAGCGCTCGCCGGGGGTGGGCGGTGGGGCGAAGCGGGGCAGGTCGCGCAGGGCGATCCATAGATCACCTTGCCATTCCAACAGGCTGATGCGCTGGCGATCCCAGGCCATCAGCGTGCGTTTTGGTTCTTGCGCGCGATGCTCCCAGGCATCGCGCAGGGCGGGCAGGGCTGCATGAGTGAGCCAGCGGCGCAGGTGGCGATTCTCGGAATGGCTGAAACGGCACAGGGCGCGGTAAAGCGCGGACTCGCTGAGCACCTGCACAGGCTCTGCATCGCCCTGGTGGGTACGGAAGATCACTGTGCGTACCTGGTCGTCATCCATCAGCCGGCAGATTCGCTCCGGGTGGCGGTGCCCCATCAACAGGCCGAACTCCTTGGCGCAGACCCAGGGCTGGCGGTCGATCATCACGCTGCGCAGCGGGCGGTTGTGGCGCATCAGCAGCAAGGGGATGTAGCTTTCTTCCATAAAGGCCTCCGTGGGTTCAGGTAGGCGTGCGTCTTCTCTGATGGGTGTCATGCCAGATGCTGAGCTGGTATGAACTTTTGCCGAGTGTTGCGTTGCGGAAACCCGCTACAGGCTGGGCACACATCAGAACAGGCATGTTCCATGTGATTGCTCCTATAATCGGGCACCAGCAGTGGTATGCTTTATGTGTATTAGGTACACAATTGAATAATACATGTCGCTCGCTAAATGTACATAGAACATTCATGGCTTTTTATAATGAGCGAAGGGATTACCGATAGAGGTCTTAAATTGCTGGAAATTGCCAGCATCAAGGCCCTGGCTGAAGCCGGAAGCACTGCCTACGTACGCTGGCAGAACATAAAGAGAGGTAAGGCCCGCATCGGGGCGAACGAGATCGAGATTCTCGGGCGAGTATTTCCTAGCTACAGGTGGTGGTTGTTGACTGGCGAAGCGATGCCGGAACATGGCCAGACGAGCCCTGATTACGACGAAGCCAGCCGAAACCAGGACGGCTCAAACGCAGGGTAGGACAGGAAATAAATCTGTCCCCTTTTCCGGTCCCTGGGCATCAAGGGTGGAGGCGTGGTGTCGGGCACGCTGCTGTTGATGGAAAGCGGCCTGGCGCTTAGGATTCATGAAGGCTGCTCCTTGGCTTCGGCGGTGTGTTCGCAACTATCCATCGTAGACTTGGAGCAGCCTTTTTCGTTTCATATCAAAGGGCTGAGCGCAAAGTAAGTGCCATTCAAATCTGTCCCCTTTTTCATTGTGGGGATTCCTCAGAATCTGTCCCCTTTTCGATGGTCCCCTTTTCGGTCCCTGAATATCGTCTAGTCCTCGCTAGGTGAGAGATTGAGGAAAATGTCAGTTAGATTGTCCGGCTGTAGGGCCCATCTGTAAGCTGGATGCATTTCCCAATCAAATCCAAAATCAACAAATTTATGTGAGAGGTATCTGCTTTCTTCAAAATATCTCCTCTCGATAAATTGGCCTTTTTCTTTTCTGGCGGTTAAGAAATTTATTTTGTACAGGAATGCGGCAAGATCTTTAGTTTCGGCAACTTTGCTTCCGTAGAAGTGGAATGTAAAATTTTGCTGTATGTTTTTTATTTTTTCTAATAGCGTTGTTGTGGTGTATATATATCCTGAGCCTGATCGCTTTTCTGCTCTGGAAGGTTTCATTCCAAATAGCAGTCTTTCGATGTCCGGTAGTTCAGAGCGATATTCGTTTATAGTGTCTTGAAGTCGACCTTGAGAATACTCTTCAAATATGCTGTTAAAATCTTTTGTGCCTATTAGTTCGTGGTCGTTGCTGCTGGCATGCTTTGCTGCCAATGTACAGAGTTTGACAAGGTCTCGTGGTCTCTTCCGAATAAGAGACATCATCATTCTATAGGTAGGAATATTTTCCCATTTTCCCTTCCCGTTAAAGAAAGGCTCTATGACTTGGTTAAGGTGCCCTGCTAGTATGGGCTGGGAAAGATTGGTCAAAGTTTCAGTTGATGTGCTCATGCCAAAGTACTGGTCTACACGCTTTGCTAGCAGGGCAAGAATTTCATGATTAGACCAAGAGAACCAAACTACTGAGCCTTCTATTTTGTCCGTGGACTCATCAGATGTTCTGACTAAATAATATACATCAGATCTTAAACTTACTCTGAAAGCAACACCCTTTACCTCTGAAGCAATGTCTCTGATGGCATTAAGTAATGCGGATATTTTTCTAATATCTGTCTTGGTTCCTTGCCAGCCCCTGTCTAGGTCGTCAAGGTAAATGTATATTTTTCCTGTCCTCAGGAAATCTTTTATTACTGCTGCTTTTGCAGGGGCTAGACTTATATAGTCTTCTGCTCGGAAAGTGGATTGTAAAAAATCAATTATCTGTCCGCCGTAGCTATTTAATTTTCCTCTCCAGTTGTCTTGTAGTAGACCAAAAGATATTAATGCTTTTTTGGAGATTATTTCTGTAATTCCAGACTTCCATTCTCTTATAAGTTTTAAAAAGTCTGTTTCGTTTTCGCCTATACCTGCGATGTCGTCAGGCTTGATTAATATTGTCAGTTTTCCTGCGGCGGTTTGTTCCGCCATTGCTACGTGGAACAATGCAGATTTTCCGATTCCTTTGTGGCCGACTAGTATGCGAATGGGAAGCTCGTTTGCTACTTGGGAATAGACTTTGCCTTTGAAGTAATAGGCTTTTAGTCTGTCTATGTCTTCATCTTCTGCTGCTTCGTGGCCAAATAATGCTGCGATATTTTCTTCGGTGAATTTCATTATGTGTCCCTGTTTAAATATATTCTGCGACGAGAGAAAATAGATTATTTTAGATTGGAAAGTTTCTTTGAAAAATTTATTAAAAATTCTCGTTAGGGTGTTTTCTCATGTTGTAGACGGGGGTAATACTATCCCCCCGGCCTATAGTAATAGATTAGTCGATGAAGTTTTCGTAGGAGCTGACCTTGGGCAAGAGCTGCTCGGCTTGGTTCTTGTCCTTTGGCTTGTCATCGAAATGGACGCGCACGTTCTCTCACGTCCACTTATAGATTTCTGCAGAGCAGATCAGCGGTAGGGGGGCGATCAGGGCAAGAAGGAATCGGATCATACGGCAGCTTCCATGCAGGAGAGGGCGTGCTGGCTGACCCAGGAGCGCCACAGTTCAGGCAAAAGGGGAGCCCCTTTTTACCTCAAAACACCATGCAACGGATATTAGCCAATAGCTGGCACTGGCGAAAGCCCCGTTTTTACAGGCTTTCAGCTTCTACCGAAGGAGGTGGTGCTTTTTCATAATTCCCAGCTCCCGCCAGCCTTAACCCGTTAATTCCCCCACCCCAAAAACAACAAAACCCCGCTTTCGCGGGGTTCTGTTTATACACTGCTTACAACGATCAAACGTTAAAGCGGAAGTGCATCACGTCGCCGTCCTTGACGATGTAGTCCTTGCCTTCCAGGCGCCATTTGCCGGCTTCCTTGGCGCCGGCTTCGCCCTTGTAGGCGATGAAGTCGTCGTAGGCGACCACTTCGGCGCGGATAAAGCCTTTCTCGAAGTCGGTGTGGATCACGGCAGCAGCCTGCGGGGCGGTGGCGCCGACGCGCACGGTCCAGGCACGTACTTCCTTCACGCCAGCGGTGAAGTAGGTCTGCAGGTTGAGCAGCGAGTAACCGGCCCGGATCACGCGGTTCAGGCCCGGCTCTTCCATGCCCATGGTTTCGAGGAACATCTGCATTTCTTCGAGATCGTCCAGTTCGGCGATCTCGGCCTCGATCTTGTTGCACACCGGCACGACGATGGCGCCTTCTTCCTCGGCGATGGCGTTTACCACGTCGAGGTGCGGGTTGTTCTCGAAGCCGTCTTCGGCGACGTTGGCAATGTACATCACCGGTTTGGTGGTAAGCAGGTGGAAGCTCCTGGCCAGGCGCCTCTCGTCGTCACCCAGGTTTTTCAGCAGGCTGCGCGCCGGCTTGCCTTCGGTGAGGTGGGGGATGAACTTCTCCAGCAGTGCCTTTTGCGCCACGGCTTCCTTGTCGCCACCCTTGGCGGTGCGAGCGACGCGCTGCAGTTGCTTCTCGCAGCTATCGAGGTCGGCCATGATCAGTTCGAGGTCGATGATCTCGATGTCGCGCTTGGGGTCGACGCTGTTGGCGACGTGGATGACGTTCTCGTCCTCGAAGCAGCGCACGACGTGGGCGATGGCGTCGGTTTCGCGGATGTTGGCGAGGAACTTGTTGCCCAGGCCTTCACCCTTGGACGCGCCCGCTACCAGGCCGGCGATGTCGACGAATTCCATGGTGGTGGGGATGACGCGCTCGGGTTTGACGATCTCGGCCAGGGCGTCCAGGCGGGCGTCGGGCATGGGCACGATGCCGCTGTTCGGCTCGATGGTGCAGAAGGGGAAGTTTTCCGCCGCGATGCCGGATTTGGTGAGGGCGTTGAACAGGGTGGACTTGCCGACGTTGGGCAGGCCGACGATGCCGCAGTTGAATCCCATGGTGTGACCCTCGGTGAAAGGTGGTTACTGGGTAGCCTTCTGGCTATGCAGTTTGCGCATGGCCACGGTCCAGTCGCCGGCGAGTATTTCCGGCAGGACGTCCAAGGCGAAGTCGATGCTCTTGTCGAGCAGTTCCTGTTCGCCGCGTGGGGCGCGCCCGAGCACGTAGCCGGAAACCAGGCTGGCGTGCCCTGGGTGGCCGATGCCGAGCCGCAGGCGATGGAAGTTATTCTGGTTGCCGAGCTGGGCGATGATGTCGCGCAGGCCGTTGTGCCCGCCGTGGCCGCCGCCCTGTTTGAGCTTGGCGACGCCGGGGGGCATGTCGAGTTCGTCGTGGGCCACCAGGATCTCTTCAGGCTTGAGCTTGAAGAAATTGGCCAAGGCCGCCACGGCCTGGCCGCTGCGGTTCATGTAGGTGGTGGGGATGAGCAGACGAACTTCGCGCCCTTGGTGGTCGAATTTGCCCACCAAGCCGAAATATTTGCGATCCACAGCAAGGTTGGCGCGCTGGCTGGCCGCCACGCGCTCAACGAAAAGGGCCCCTGCATTGTGCCGGGTCTGGTCGTATTCGGGGCCGGGGTTACCTAGGCCAACGATCAGTTTTACGGCAGTCATACAGGAGCCCTTTCGAGAACATGGCCCGGCGTGATCGCATGCCGGGCCTGCTACTGACGATTACTCGGCAGCGCCTTCTTCACCGGCGGCTTCTTCACGAACGCGCGGCAGGTGGATGCTGGCTACCGGCAGGTCGCTGCCGTGGGCCAGAGCAACCAGCTCGACGCCTTTCGGCAGTTTGATGTCGGACAGGTGAACGGTCTGGTCAACGGCAACGTTGGCCATGTCGACTTCGAGGAATTCCGGCAGGTCTTTCGGCAGGCAGGAAACTTCGACTTCGTTCAGGGCGTGGAGGATTTCGCCGCCGCCTTTCTTGACGCCAACGGCGCTGGCTTCGTTGACGAAGTGCAGCGGTACGTGGGCGGTCAGCTTCTGGCCGGCAACCACGCGCTGGAAGTCAGCGTGCAGTACGAAGCCTTTGGCCGGGTGGCGTTGCAGGGCCTTGATCAGGACGCTTTCTTTGGTGCCGGCAACGTCCAGGGTCAGAACGTGGCTGAAGGCCGCTTCGTTTTCCAGCAGCTTGGCCAGGTCTTTGGCCAGCAGGCTGATCGATTGCGGGGCTTTTTCGCCGCCGTAGATCACGGCAGGCACCATGGACACGTTACGACGCAGGCGGCGGCTCGCACCTTTCCCCAGGTCGGAACGCACTTCGGCATTCAGGGCAAATTCAACAGTCATTTCACTTCTCCAAAATAACCAAACCGCCTACAGGCTTGCGACCAGCCTTGGGCGGTAGGGCAAAAAGCCCCGCACGAGGCGGGGCAGTGTTGATCTGGCCTGTTCCGCTTAGCGGAACATGGCGCTGATCGATTCTTCGTTGCTGATGCGGCGAACCGCTTCGGCGACGACCGGGGCGATGTCGAGCTGGCGAATACGCGAGCAGGACTGTGCCGCAGCGGACAGCGGGATGGTGTTGGTCACCACCAGCTCGTCCAGCGAGGAATTCTCGATGTTCTCGATGGCGCGGCCGGACAGCACCGGGTGGGTGCAGTAGGCGTAGACCTTGGCGGCGCCGCGATCCTTCAGGGCCTTGGCCGCGTGGCACAGGGTGCCGGCGGTGTCGACCATGTCGTCGACCAGGATGCAGGTACGGCCTTCGACGTCACCGATGATGTGCATGACTTCGGACTGGTTGGCCTTCTCGCGACGCTTGTCGATGATCGCCAGGTCGACGCCGAGGCTCTTGGCCACGGCACGGGCGCGTACCACGCCGCCGATGTCGGGGGAGACGATCATCAGGTTGTCGAAGCGCTGGTCTTCGATGTCGTCGACCAGTACCGGGGAGCCGTAGATGTTGTCCACCGGGATGTCGAAGAAGCCCTGGATCTGGTCAGCGTGCAGGTCGACGGTGAGCACGCGGTCGATACCGACCACGGTGAGCATGTCGGCCACCACTTTGGCGCTGATCGCCACACGCGCGGAACGCGGGCGGCGATCCTGGCGGGCGTAACCGAAGTAGGGGATGACCGCAGTGATACGAGTGGCCGAGGAACGGCGGAAGGCGTCGGCCATCACTACCAGTTCCATCAGGTTGTCGTTGGTGGGTGCACAGGTCGGCTGGATCAGGAAGACGTCCTTGCCGCGGACGTTCTCGTTGATTTCGATCATGACTTCGCCGTCGGAGAACCGACCGACCGAAGCATCGCCGAGGGGAATGTGCAGCTGACGAACGATCCGTCGCGCCAGATCGGGGTTGGCATTCCCCGTGAAGACCATCATCTTGGACACGCGCAGTACCTGCCGGCTGAGGGTATACCTGGATGGGTATGGAAAATGGCAGGGGCGGCTGGATTCGAACCAACGCATGGCAGGATCAAAACCTGCTGCCTTACCGCTTGGCGACGCCCCTATATCTGTGTCGAATGTCGTGCTATCCGGTTGTCGATGCCTCCCGAGGGAGGTTATGGCAGGGGCGGCTGGATTCGAACCAACGCATGGCAGGATCAAAACCTGCTGCCTTACCGCTTGGCGACGCCCCTGTATCGTATAACCGAATGTCGAACATTCACTTCTTGGCCAATGCTTGGAGCTTGCGGTGCAGCATCGAGATGTTGCGACCTTGAGCGACAAAGCTCGGCAGAGTGCCTGGAAGTTGGCGGGCGACTTTATCAGCATCGTCCCGATTTGGGAAGCTCCCAAATACGCAAGCTCCAGTGCCGGTCAATCTAGCTGGAACAAATTTGTTCAGCAAGATCAAAGCGTTACGAACTGCTGGGTAACGCTTCTCGACGACCGGCTGGCAGTCGTTACGACCACCCCCCGCAAGAAGGCTGCGAACTTTAATGGGCGGCGTATCCCGTGTCAACTCGGGCGCAGCGAAAACTTCTGCTGTGCTTACAAAGACTTGCGGCACGGCGACGAGGAACCAGGGTTCGCTCAGTTCCACCGGGGTCAGGCGCTCGCCAACGCCCTCGGCGAAGGCTGCGCGGCCGCGCACGAATACCGGCACGTCGGCACCCAGGGCCAGGCCCAGTTCGGCCAGGCGATCCTCACCCAGTTGGGTGTGCCACAGGTGGTCGAGGCCGAGCAGGGTGGTGGCGGCATCCGAGCTGCCGCCGCCGATGCCACCGCCCATGGGCAGGCGCTTGTCCAGCCAGATATCGGCACCGAGCTGGGTGCCGCTGGCCTCTTGCAGGCGGCGGGCCGCACGCACGATCAGGTTGCTGTCGTGCGGCACGCCGTCGATGGGCGTGTGCAGGCGGATCTCGCCGTCCTGGCGCAGGCTGAAGCCGAGCTCGTCTCCATGGTCGAGGAACTGGAACAGGGTCTGCAGCTCGTGATAGCCGTCGGCGCGGCGGCCGAGGATATGCAGCATCAGGTTGAGCTTGGCGGGGGCGGGCAGGGTGAGTTCGGCGTGGGCGGGGATGGCGGTGGTCATGACGATTTCGGCAGCGGCAGGTGTAGCCCGGATGGAATCCGGGGCTTGGTGGCGATGGCTCCCGGATTTCATCCGGGCTACGGCTTTTAGCACCTTTGGGCGTTTTGTGGGAGGGATTTGGGGGTTGCGTGCGGGTTTGGCCCCCTCTCCCCGAGGGGAGAGGGCGTTTGTAGCCCGGATGCAATCCGGGGATTGGAGGCGCGGGGTTCCCGGATTTCATCCGGGCTACGGTAATGGTGCGCGCAGCGCACCCTACGGGGCTTTGGGTGCGCTGGTTGGCTTTGACTCCCCTCTCCCGCTCGCGGGAGAGGGGCTGGGGGAGAGGGCGTTTGTAGCCCGGATGCAATCCGGGGATTGGGGAGCGCGGGCTTCCCGGATTTCATCCGGGCTACGGCAATGGTGCGCGCAGCGCACCCTACGAGGCTTAGCTTGCTGCGGGGGAGGGGGTGGTTCGGTGTGGCGGAGGTTTTGGCCTGCCGCCAAGGCTCTGCTACTGCCCCAACTGACGCGGTTGCCAGTCTTTGATTACCAGGGTGATATCCAGATCCTGGCCGTGGAGTTTCAGGCGGTCGGGCAGGGCGTAGCCGTTCTGTTCGGTGTAGCTGAGGTAGTCGACCTGCCAGCCGTCTTGCTCCAGGCGGGCCAGGTGGCTGGCGCCGTCGAGGGTGATGTGGCTCTTGCTGCCGGGGGCCGGCAGGCCGCGTATCCACCAGAGCAGGTTGGATACCGGCAGATCCAGGCGCAACTGCTCACGTAGCAGGGCTTCCGGCGACTCGGCCTGGTAGCGGCCACGGTTGGCCACTTCCAACACGATGTCACCCGGGCGGCCGGTCAGGCGCGCCGCGCCGCCACCGAGCGGGCCGGACAGGCGGATGTCGTAGTAGTCCTGGCGCTGCAGCCAGAACAGCGTGGCGCTGCCGGAGTCGCGCGGGGCGCGAATGCCGATCTTGCCGCTGATCTGCCAGCCGTCGAGCTGGGTGATCTGCTGCTTGTGGGCTTGCCATTGCTCGCGATTGCCCTGGCCCTCCACGGTTTCATGGGAGGTCAGGCCGGCGCAGCCGGCGAGCAGGGCGATGAGGCTGAAGGTCAGTAGGTGGCGCAACATCAGGGAGTCTCGGAACCTGTCAGGCGCTGCAGGGTGCTGCGCAGGATTGGGCTGTCGGGGGCGTTCTTGAGGGCTTCGCGCCAGACGCGGCGGGCTTCGTCCTGCTTGCCTTGGGCCCAGAGCACTTCGCCCAGGTGGGCGGCGACTTCGTGGTCGGGGAATTTCTTCAAGGCCTGGCGCAGCAGGCGCTCGGCTTCGGCCAGGTTACCCAGGCGGTAGTTGACCCAGCCGAGGCTGTCGAGGATGGCCGGGTCGTCCGGGTTGAGCTGGTGGGCCTTTTCGATCAGCGCACGGGCTTCGGCGTAGCGCGTGGTGCGGTCGGCCAGGGTGTAGCCCAGGGCGTTGAGGGCCATGGTGTGTTCCGGCTCGCGCTCGAGGATGAAGCGCAGGTCGGTTTCCAGTTGGGCCAGGTCATCGCGCTTTTCCGCCAGCATGGCGCGGGTGTAGAGCAGGTTGAGCTCGTCGGGGAACTGCTCCAGGCCCTGGTTGATCACCGTCCAGGCTGCATCGACCTGGCCGGCGTTGCTCAGTGTCTCGGCCTCCAGCAGGTAGAGCTGGATGGCGTAGTCGGGCTGCGCCTCGCGGGCCTTGGCCAGGCGCTGGGAAGCCTCGTCGTAGCGCCCGGCGCTCACCAGAATCTCGGCCTGGCGTTGCTGCGCCGGGAGGAATTCGTTGCCGGGGCCGACCTGGGCATATTCGAGCAGGGCGCTGTCGTTGTCCTTGAGTTCTTCGTAGGCGCGGCCCAGGTTGTAGTGGGCGGCATCGACGTGGCTGTTGCGCTCGACCAGCTCGTCGAGATAGACGATGGCCTCTTCCCAGGCCTCGGCCTCCAGGCAGACCAGCGCCAGGGAGAAGCGCAGGTCGTCGTCGTTGGGGTTTTCCTGCACCAGCTTGGCGAATTCGCCCTTGGCGTCGTCCAGGCGGTCGTGTTCTACCAGCAGGCGCGCGTAGGTCAGGCGCAGACGCTTGTCCTCGGGGTGCTGGCGGATGCCCTTTTCCAGTAGCGGCAGCGCTTCCTCGCCACGGCCAAGGCTTTGCAGCAGGCGTGCGCGCAGTAGCAGCGGGGAGACTTCGCGGGAGCTGGCGGGCTGCTCTTCGAGCAGGTGCAGGGCCTCTTCGGAGCGGCCGTCTTCTTGCAGCAGAATGGCCTTGCCGAACAGCAGTTGGCTGTTGTCCGGGTACTTGGCCAGCAGGCGGTCGAAGCCCTGCAGCAGGCCGGCGCGGGTTTCCGGGTCGGTTTCCGCAGCGGAGAGGGCAAGGAAGTCGAAGTGGGTGTTGCCCTGGCGTTGCAGCACCTGCTCCATGAAGGTCATGGATTCGTCGTAGCGGCCTGCGCGCGCCAGTTGTATGGCTGCGGCGCGCTGCGCGTCGATGTCGTCAGGGGCGGCAGCGGCCCAGATCAGTGCGGTTTCCAGCGCGGCTTCGTCGGCGCCGAGGTATTCGGCGATACGGAAGGCGCGTTCGGCCACGCCAGGGTCACGCGTGGTTTCGGCTTGCTGCACGTAGTTGCCCAGCGCAATGTCGAAACGGTTGCGCTGCCCGGCCAGCTCGGCGGTGAGCAGTGAGTAGAGCGTCTGTTCGCTGAACGAGCCGTACTGCTCAGGCTTCGGCTTGGCGGCCTGATCGGCTTCCTGCACCGGCGGGGTGCCGTCCGGCTCCTGCGGCGCGAAGGCCTGGCAGCCGCTGAGTAGGGCGAATGCGGTAAGTAACGCGAGGGGTCTTTTCATAGTGCCTTGTCGTGCTTGATGGCGGGCGCGGGCGCTGCTTCGTCGATGCGGCCCGCCCCTGGCGACTGTCGCGGCATCATGACACAAGCCTCGGAGCAAGCCCATGGGGCGCGTGATCGATCCATGATGTGGCGGGCCGTCTATTGGGACAATAGGTTGTGGGAGTTGTTCTCGCCGAGGCGAAGTAGGACAATTGCCGGCTTCCGTATTGCCCCTCAGCGACTCTGCATGGCCTTCATCGCCCTCGGTATCAACCACAAGACCGCCTCGGTAGAGGTGCGCGAGCGCGTGGCCTTCACCCCGGAGCAACTGGTCGAGGCGCTGCGCCAGTTGTGCCAGCTGACGTCCAGCCGCGAGGCGGCGATCCTCTCTACCTGCAACCGCAGCGAGCTGTATCTGGAGCAGGAGCATTTCCAGGCCGATGAAGTGCTCAGGTGGTTGGCCGACTACCATCGCCTGAGCCTGGACGAGTTGCGCGCCTGCGCCTACGTGCACAGCGACAACGACGCGGTGCGGCACATGATGCGCGTGGCCTGCGGGTTGGATTCGATGGTGCTGGGCGAGCCGCAGATTCTCGGCCAGCTCAAGTCCGCCTACGCCGTGGCGCGTGAGGCTGGCACCATCGGCCCGCTGCTGGGGCGCCTGTTCCAGGCCACCTTCAGCACTGCCAAGACCGTGCGCACCGACACCGCCATCGGCGAGAACCCGGTATCGGTGGCCTTCGCCGCAGTGAGCCTGGCCAAGCAGATCTTCGCTGACCTGCACCGCAGCCAGGCGCTGCTGATCGGCGCTGGCGAGACCATCAGTCTGGTGGCGCGTCACCTGCATGATCAGGGCATCAAGCGCATCGTCGTCGCCAACCGCACGCTGGAGCGTGCCAGCCAGTTGGCCGAGCAGTTCGGCGCCCATGCCGTGTTGCTTGCGGACATTCCCGACGAGCTGGCGCACAGCGACATCGTCATCAGCTCCACCGCCAGCCAGTTGCCGATTCTTGGCAAGGGCGCCGTGGAAAGTGCGTTGAAAAAGCGCAAGCACAAGCCGATCTTCATGGTCGACATCGCCGTGCCGCGCGATATCGAACCGCAGGTGGGTGAGCTGGACGACGTCTATCTCTATACCGTCGACGACCTGCACGAGGTCATCGAGGAAAACCTCAAGAGCCGCCAGGGCGCGGCGCAGGCCGCCGAGGAGCTGGTGGCCGCCGGCACCGACGATTTCATGCAGCGCCTGCGCGAGCTGGCCGCGGTGGACGTGCTCAAGGCCTACCGTCAGCAAGCCGAGCGCCTGCGCGACGAGGAGCTGGCCAAGGCCCAGCGCATGCTGGTCAATGGCGCCAACCCCGAAGACGTGCTGGCGCAACTGGCTCGTGGCCTGACCAACAAGCTGCTGCACGCACCCAGTGTGCGCATGAAGAAACTCACCGCCGAGGGGCGCGTCGATGCGCTCAGCCTGGCTCAGGAATTGTTCGCCCTCGACGAGGGCGCGCCGCAGGACAAAGGTCTGCAATGAAAGCTTCACTGTTGAACAAGCTGGACAACCTCAGCGACCGCTTCGAGGAACTCACGGCGCTGCTCGGCGACGCCGAGGTGATCGCCAAGCAGAGCCAGTTCCGCGCCTATTCCAAGGAATACGCCGAAATCGAGCCGGTGATCGCCACCTTCCGTGAGCTGCGCAAGGTGCAGAGTGACCTCGAAGGCGCGCAGGCGCTGCTCAAGGACAGCGATGCCGACATGCGCGAGATGGCCGAGCAGGAAGTGGCCGAGGCCCGCGATGCCCTGGTCGTGCTGGAAGACAAGCTGCAACGCATGCTGCTGCCCAAGGATCCTAACGACGGGCGCAACGTCTACCTGGAAATCCGCGCCGGCACGGGCGGCGATGAGGCGGCAATCTTCTCCGGCGACCTGTTCCGCATGTATTCGCGTTATGCCGAGAAGCAGGGCTGGCGGGTCGAAGTACTGTCGGCCAACGAGGGCGAGCATGGCGGCTTCAAGGAAGTGATCGCCCGCGTCGAGGGCGACAACGTTTACGCCAAGCTCAAGTTCGAGTCCGGCGCCCATCGCGTGCAGCGCGTGCCGGAGACCGAATCCCAGGGCCGCATCCACACCTCTGCCTGCACCGTGGCGGTATTGCCGGAGCCGGACGAACAGGCGGCCATCGAGATCAACCCGGCCGACTTGCGGGTGGACACCTACCGCAGCTCCGGGGCTGGCGGTCAGCACGTCAACACCACCGACTCGGCCATCCGCATTACCCACATTCCCACCGGCACCGTGGTGGAATGCCAGGAAGAGCGCTCGCAGCACAAGAACCGCGCCAAGGCCATGGCCTGGCTGGCGGCCAAGCTGCAGGATCAGCAGGAAGCGGCAGCGCACAAGGAAATCTCCGAGACGCGCAAGCTGCTGGTGGGTTCCGGCGACCGCTCCGAGCGCATCCGCACCTACAACTTCCCCCAGGGCCGGGTGACCGACCACCGCATCAACCTGACCCTGTATTCGCTGAACGAAGTGATCGCCGGCAGCGTAGAAGCGGTGATCGAACCGCTTTTGGCCGAATACCAGGCCGACCAGTTGGCGGCGTTGGGAGATTAGGGGCAGCGGCAAGCTACAAGCCGCAAGTTGAACGTGCAGAACCGTAGCCCGGATGCAATCCGGGAAGAGTCGGCAACGAACGTTCAGGCCGCGTCGAACAGTTCCCTCTCCCCTCGGGGAGAGGGTTAGGGAGAGGGGGCGGCAGCCTGTAGGGTGCGCTGTGCGCACCGGTGCCCCGACTCACCCCATGAAAGAACCATAAGCTACAAGCCGCAACCGAATGAGGGCCAACTTGTCGCTTGAAGCTTGCCGCTCGAGGCCTTAACCCATGTCCACCATCGAATCGCTGCTCAACAGCGCCGACCTGCCCGACTCGCCCACGCCACGCCTGGACGCCGAGCTGCTGCTGGCCGCCGCCCTGGGCAAGCCGCGCAGCTACCTGCGCACCTGGCCGGAGCGCGAGCTGGAGGCGGATCAACTGGCGCTGTTCCAAGCGCATCTGCAGCGCCGCCGCCAGGGCGAGCCGGTGGCCTATATCCTCGGCCAGCAAGGCTTCTGGAGCCTGGAGCTGGAAGTGGCGCCGCACACCCTGATTCCGCGCCCGGACACCGAGCTGCTGGTGGAAACCGCCCTCGCTCTGCTGCCCGCCACGCCGCTGAGCGTGCTCGATCTGGGCGCCGGCACGGGCGCCATCGCCCTGGCCCTGGCCAGCGAACGCCCGGCCTGGCAGGTGACCGGCGTGGATCGGGTGGCGGACGCCGTGGCCCTGGCCGAGCGCAATCGCCAGCGCCTGCAACTGGGCAACGTCCGCTTCCTGCACAGCCACTGGTTCTCGGCCCTGAGCGGGCAGCGCTACGGCCTGATCCTGAGCAACCCGCCCTATATTCGCGCCGACGACCAACACCTCGCACAGGGTGACGTGCGTTTCGAGCCAAGCAGCGCGCTGGTGGCCGGTGATGATGGGCTGGACGATATCCGCGCGATCATCCAGGCTGCGCCAGCGCACTTGCTGCCAGGCGGCTGGCTGCTTCTGGAACACGGCTTCGACCAGGCCGAGGCAGTGCGCGAATTACTGGCTGTCGCAGGTTTCGCCGAGGTGCACAGCCGACGTGACCTGGGTGGCCATGAACGTATCAGTCTGGGGCGTTTCGACCATGAGTGAAACGATGTTGAACGATGACGAACTGCTGCGCTACAGCCGACAGATCCTGCTGAAGCAGATCGATATCGAGGGGCAACTGCGCCTGAAACAGGCCCGTGTGCTGATCGTCGGCCTGGGGGGGCTGGGCTCGCCCGTGGCGCTGTACCTGGCGGCTGCTGGCGTCGGCGAGCTGCACCTGGCCGACTTCGATACGGTGGATCTGACCAACCTGCAGCGGCAGATCGCCCACGACAGCGCCAGCATCGGCCAGGCCAAGGTGGATTCGGCCATGGCGCGGCTGGCGGCACTCAACCCGCACATAACGCTGGTGCCGCAGCGTCAGGCGCTGGATGCCGATTCGCTGGCTGCCGCTGTCAGTGGCGTCGACCTGGTGCTGGACTGCTCGGACAATTTCACCACCCGCGAGGCGGTCAACGCTGCTTGTTTCAAGGCAGGCAAGCCGTTGGTGTCCGGCGCGGCCATTCGCCTGGAGGGGCAGCTTTCGGTGTTCGACCCGCGCAACGATGCCAGCCCTTGCTACCACTGTCTCTACGGCCACGGCAGCGAGGCCGAGCTGACCTGCAGCGAGGCCGGCGTGGTCGGCCCGCTGGTGGGGCTGGTGGGCAGCCTGCAGGCACTGGAAGCGCTCAAGTTGCTGGCCGGTTTCGGTGAGCCGCTGGTGGGGCGCTTGTTGCTGATCGACGCGCTGGGCAGTCGCTTCCGTGAGCTGCGGGTCAAGCGCGACCCGGCCTGCGAGGTGTGCGGCAATGGCCGATGAGGCGCCGGTTGGCGTATTCGACTCGGGGGTCGGCGGGCTCTCGGTGCTGCGCGAGATTCGCCAGGCCCTGCCGCAGGAGTCGCTGCTCTACGTCGCCGACAGCGGCCACGTGCCTTACGGCGAGAAGAGCCCGCAATACATCCTCGAACGCTGCGTGGTGATCACCGAGCACTTGCTGGCGCAGGGCGCCAAGGCGCTGGTGCTGGCCTGCAACACGGCCACCGCCGCTGCTGCCGCCGAGTTGCGCGAGCGTTATCCGCAGGTGCCCATCGTCGGCATGGAGCCGGCGGTGAAACCGGCGGCGGCAGCCACACGCAGCGGCGTGGTCGGGGTGCTGGCCACCACCGGCACGCTGAAGAGCGCCAGGTTCGCTGCCTTGCTCGACCGCTTCGCCAGCGATGTGCGGGTGCTCACCCAGCCTTGTCCGGGGCTGGTGGAATGTATCGAGGCAGGAGCGCTGCAGGCGCCGGCCACGCGCGAATTGCTGCAAGGCTACGTGGCGCCGCTGCTGGCCGAGGGCTGCGACACGCTGATTCTGGGCTGTACCCATTACCCCTTCCTGCGCCCGTTGTTGCAGGAACTGGTGCCGCCGTCGATAACCCTAATCGATACCGGTGCTGCCGTGGCACGGCATTTGCGAACCGTACTGGAGCAGCGCGAGCTGCTGGCGACCGGCCCGGCGCTGCCGACGCGCTACTGGAGCAGTGGTGACGCCGCGCAACTTGGCCGAGTTTTGCCGGTTTTGCTGCATGAACAGGCAGAAGTGCTTGCAATATAGTGAATTTTTTTCCGATAAGGTTTTCTTTGATATCGGATGCTTCTATATCTTTCCAAGAGCTTGATGAAACCCTCTCACAGAAAAAGGAATTACTCATGAAGACGTTGTATGCCTTTGCTGCAGCTACGGCCCTTGCGTTCGGAACCATGGGGGCTGCGCAGGCGGCGGACGTGACCGCAGCCATCGGCCAGAGCGGCGACTCCACCATGGTCTACCGCTTGGGGGCGCAGTGGGACTGGAACCATAGCTGGCTGGAGAGCAGCTATGGCCGCCTGACCGGCTACTGGGATCTGGGTTACACCTACTGGGATGGCGACGAAACGTCGAGCAACCACAGCCTGTCCTTCGCGCCGGTGTTCGTCTACGAGTTCGCCGGGCAGAACGTGCGCCCCTACGTCGAAGCCGGTATCGGCGTGGCAGCTTTCTCCAGCACCGAGCTGGAGAGCAACGATCTGGGCTCGTCCTTCCAGTTCGAGGATCGCCTGGGCTTCGGCCTGCGCTTCGCCGGGCAGGAAATCGGCCTGCGCGCCATCCACTACTCCAACGCCGGCCTCAAGCAGCCCAACGATGGTGTCGAGGCCTATACCGTGCATTACCGCACGAGCTTCTAAGCAACCGATCGGCAAGCCACAGCGCCGCGCTCCCGAACAGGGAGTCGCGGCGTTTTTCTTGCCTGAGCCTGATTCGCGGTGGCGGAAATAACTTGCAAAACTCGCCCTGTTGAACGGCGCCGCTAGCCTGCCTATCGTTGCGCCCGTGATGCCGGGCCCCTCTGGCGGTTAACACCGCGATGTCGGAATCACAGTCTGTTCAATCTGACTGTAGGAGGGGCTCCATGACTGCCCTAGAACCGTTCCTCTTCGCCGACTTTCTCGGCACGGCCACCTGGTTGTGGCTGGTCTTCATCGCTGTCGTCATCTCCCTGCTGGCCTTCGACCTTGGCGTGCTGCATCGCGACAATCGCGAAATCGGCGTGCGCGAGAGTCTGTTGCTGTCGGCCGGCTACATCAGTGCGGGTCTGTTGTTCGGTGTCTGGGTGTTCTTCCAGAAAGGCGGCGACGCCAGCATGGATTACGTTACCGGCTTTCTGATCGAGAAATCGCTGTCGATGGACAACGTGTTTCTCATGGCCATGATTTTCAGCTTCCTCGCCATCCCGCGGCAGTACCAGCACAAGGTGCTGTTCTGGGGGATCATGGGCGTGCTGGTGCTGCGGGCGATCATGATCGGCCTGGGCGCGGCGTTGATCCACGAATTCGCCTGGATCCTCTACGTATTCGGCGCCTTCCTGTTCTTCACCGGCGTGAAGATGCTGTTCTCCAAGCTGGACGATGCGCCGGATCTGCAGAACAACATGCTGGTGAAGTTCCTGCGCAAGCACTTGCGCGTCACCGATGAGCTGCATGGCGAGCGTTTCTTCGTCCGCCAGAACGACGGCCAGGGGCGCAGCGTGCTGTGGGTGACGCCGCTGTTCCTGGCGCTGATCCTGATCGAGTGCGCCGACCTGATGTTCGCCATCGACAGCGTGCCGGCGATCTTCGCCATCACCCAGGATCCGTTCATCGTCTACACCTCGAACATCTTCGCCATCCTCGGCCTGCGCGCTCTGTACTTCGCCCTGGCCGCGTTGATCCACCGCTTTGCCTACCTCAAGTATGCGTTGGCCCTGGTGCTGGTGTTCATCGGCGCGAAGATCTTCCTGGTCGGCATCATCGGCAAGATCCCGGCCGTGGTATCGCTGAGCGTGACCCTGGGCCTGCTGGTCGGCGGCGTGCTGCTGTCGCTGTACAAGACCCGCGGTCAGCAGCCCAGCCAGATCGGATCCTGAACGACCTTTTCCATCATCGAAAGCGGAGAAGCATGATGCACGCACATGGGAAAAACCGCCTGGCGTTTGCCGCGCTGGGCATGGCGCTGATCACCCTGGTCGGTTGCGACGCCGCCGAACAGTCCGCACAGAAGCTGGCCGAAGAGGCGAAGAAGGAAGCCCAGGCGCTGATTCAGGAGTCGGTTGGCGAGGTGGTCGATGAGGTCAACCGCCAGGTCGATAGCTTGCAGGAGTCGAGCAAGCGTGTACTGGGCACGGCCGAGCAGGATGCAGAAGCCAAGGGCGAGGAAAAGGAGAGGGCTGACGAGCAGCCTGTCGAGCCGGGGGGGCAAACCTGATGGCAGGTGCGGATCGCGAATGAACTCGCTCCTACGGTTATGCCCCGTGCTCTGGGTGGTTGGATGCACAGGGCGGTAGGACTTATCCGCAAAAGGGGCTGGCGCCGAGGCTTCACGGCGCGCGAAACCAACCCGAGCATTTGCCTTCGGCCAATGAAAAAGGCGAAGCCTCGCGGCTTCGCCTTCATCTTCATGCCTTCATTGCCTCAGTGGCGTTTGGGCACCGGCTTGAGCAGTTCGTCCGGCGGCATTTCGCACTGGATCTTGCGGCCGATCAGCGCTTCGATCGGCGGCAGGGCGAAGGCGTCGTCCTCGCCGGCGAAGCTGATCGAGGTGCCGCTGGTGCCGGCGCGGCCGGTACGGCCGATGCGGTGCACGTAGTCGTCCGGGTCTTCCGGCAGGGTGAAGTTGATCACGTGGCTGATGCCGTCGACGTGGATGCCGCGGCCGGCCACGTCGGTGGCCACCAGCACGCGGATGTGCCCGGCGCGGAAGCCTTCGAGCACCTTGATGCGCTTGTGCTGCGGCACGTCGCCGGACATCTGCGCGGCGCTGACGCCGTCGCGGGTCAGGCGTTCCTCGATGCGCCGCACCTCGTCCTTGCGGTTGGCGAAGACCATCACCCGATCCCAGGCGTTCTGCGTGATCAGGTTGTACAGCAGCTTGTATTTGTCGCTGGAGGCCACGGCGTAGACGTGCTGCTCGACGGTGTCGCTGGCCACGTTCTCCGGCTCGATCTCGACGATGGCCGGGTTGACCGTCCATTGCTTGGCCAGGTTCATCACGTCGTCGGTGAAGGTGGCGGAGAACAGCAGGGTCTGGCGGTCACCCTTCATCGGCGTCTGGCGGATGATCTGGCGCACCTGGGGGATGAAGCCCATGTCGAGCATGCGGTCGGCTTCGTCGAGCACCATCACCTCGACCATGTCCAGGTGCACTTCACCACGCTGGTTGAAGTCCAGCAGGCGCCCCGGCGTGGCCACGAGGATGTCGCAGAAGCGCGATTCCAGTTGCTTGAGCTGCTTGTCGAAGTCCATGCCGCCGACAAAGCTCATGACGTTGAGCTTGGTGTATTTGGTCAGCTCGGCGGCGTCCTTGGCGATCTGCACCACCAGTTCGCGGGTCGGCGCGATGATCAGTGCACGCGGCTCGCCCATGTAGCGCTCTTTCGGCGGCGGGGTCTGCAGCAGCTGGGTGATGATGGAGATGAGGAAGGCGGCGGTCTTGCCGGTGCCGGTCTGGGCGCGGCCGATGGCATCCTGGCCCTTGAGGGTGTAGCCCAGTACGCCAGCCTGGATCGGCGTGCAGTAGGGGAAGCCGAGGTCGTGAATGGCGTGCATCAGCTCGGGGGCGAGCTTGAAGTCATGGAAGCGGGTCTTGCCTTCGGCGGGCTCGACCACGAAGTCTTCCAGCTTCCAGGTGTCCACCGGCTTGGCCGGGCGTTCGCGGCGCGGCTTGTCCGCCTTGGCCGGGCGCGGTTTGTCGCCGGCGGCTTCGCTGGTGTTGCGTGCAGGCTTGTTCTTGCGGGGCGCGTCGTCGCCGGCATTGGGGAGCGGGGCGGGTGCTGCGGTGGGGGACGGCGCCGGTTGTGGCTGCTCGTCTTCGGCTTTGCCGAACATTTTCTTGAGTGCTTTGAGCACGGGCTTCTCATCGACTGGTTAAGGAGTGAACGCCCGCCAGTGTAATGCAAGACGCGGGCGTGGCGAAGTGCTTCGCGCGCGTCTGTCAAGGGGCGGTTGGGCGGCCGTGAGCCGGAGCAGGTCAGCCGACCAGGCAGTTACGCCCCTGCTGCTTGGCCTGATACAAGGCGTCGTCTGCACGGGCGATCAGGCTCTGCAAGCTGTCTTTCGGGTTCATCAGCGCCAGGCCAATGGAGATCGTCACTCCCGGCAGCACGCCAAGGGGGGAATAGAAATCGTCGACCTGTGCCAGGCTCACGCGCAGGCGTTCGCCGATGCTGCGGGCCTCCTCGGCGGTGAGTTCCGGCAGGAGAATGACGAACTCTTCGCCACCGAAGCGCACCATGCTGTCCTTGGGGCGCAGTTGCTTGCGCAGGGTCTGCGCCACCAGGCACAAGGCGTAGTCGCCGGCCAGGTGGCCGTGCTGGTCGTTGTAGGCCTTGAAGTGATCGACGTCGAGCATCATCAGCGCCAGGGGCGCTTCATTGAAGGCGCAGCGGGTGCTTTCGCGCTCGAATACATGCTCCAGCCAACGCCGGTTGAAGCAGCCGGTGAGGGTGTCGACGTTGGCGTTCTGTTCGCTGTCGAGAATCAGCCGGTTGCCCTGGCGTACCCGCTTGCACAGCAGCTCCAGCAGGTTCTGCATCATCTGTGGTGACTGCTGGAACAGGGTGATCAGCGACTCGCGGTGCAGGCGCAGCACCGTGGTGGGCTGTTCCGCCACCACATAGGCGCTGGGGTGGTCGTTGTCGATGAAGCTGATTTCGCCGGCGCAGTCGCCTACTTCCAGGCTGCTCACGGCCTGGTTGTCCAGCGAACCGAGGTAGACGCGCAGGCGCCCCTTGACCACCAGGTACAGGTGCTGATTGCGGTTGAAGGGCGATAGCAGCACTTCACCGGCATCCAGATCGTAGGCACAGAATTCCTGCAGCAACAGATCGAGGCTGTCCAATGCAACCTTGTTGAAGAGTTGCAGATGTTTGATCTGCTGCAGGTCGACCTGCCAGTGTGCCAGTTTCATCGAGGCTTCTTGGGGCTGGCGGGAGTGCACGGCTGTAGAGCCGGGCGAACGCTCCCTGTTCTTCTGGTTTCTTGATGGCTCGACAGTATGCCGGGGGCGCAGCCCTGACAATGCTGGGCGAAACCCCGCCCGACCAGCGGTTGAAGATTATTTCAAGACTGTTAATCAGTGCGCGTCATTGCAATTTTTCATGCTGTAGGGCGTGCGGCCGGTTGCCTTCTGCGGCGCATCTCAGGCAGCGAGAAGCTGCATCAGCCACTGGGCGATGTCGCCAATCTCTTCCGGCACCACCTCGTGGCTCATCGGGTAGTCGCGCCACTCCACCGGCACCTGGCAGGCCTGCAGGCGCTCGAAGGCGGCGCGGCCCATGTCGGGTGTCACCACGTCATCGAAGCGGCCGTGCAGGCACAGCACCGGCAGGCCTTGCTGGGGCGCTGTCAGGCGCATGTCGCTGCTGAAGGTCGGGGCGTAGGTGGAGAGTGCCAGGACGCCGCCAAGCGGGCCGTCGTAGCGCAGGAAGGCGCTGTGCAGCACCACTGCGCCGCCTTGGGAGAAACCCGCCAGCACGATGCGTTCGGCGGCGATACCGCTATCGATCTCGGCTTCGATCAGGGCGATCACCTGGTCGGCGGACTCCTCCATCTGCGCCTGGTCGATGGCCCGGGCCGGGCTCATGGCGAGGATGTCGTACCAGCTCGGCATGCTCCAGCCGCCATTGATGGTAACCGGGCGGGTGGGGGCCTGCGGCAGGATGAAGCGGGTGCTGGGCAGGCGCTCCTGCAGCATTTCCGCCACCGGCAGGAAATCGTAGCGGTCGGCGCCCAGGCCATGCAGCCAGATGACACTGGCATCTGGGGTTTGCGGTGGCTGCAGAATCATGGGTGGGGTCATTGGTAGCTCCAGTGTGGTGCGCACGCTCGAAATTGGGGCGTCGCCTTTTGCAAAGGACGTCTAATCTGTGAACAAGTTGTCGCACGGCTGCAAATTTTGCTCTTGACCCTGATTTGTCCGGGCCAATGTCCAGTGCTGGTACGAGGCTTGCTAAAGCTGATTCGGACTGAGCACAGGGTGCGGTAACGGTAACACTGTGCCATTAGTGTCGCGCAACAGGCAGGTATCCGCAGTGTGGGATGCCTGGTAAGCCGCGAAGGGCATTCGCCTCAGCGGTATAAGAATGCGTCTTTGGCCCGTTCAACCAATGGGCAGGGCGGAGTGGGTCGGCCAATAGAGGGATTGCCGACCGGATTCGCCCGACGTTCGCGCTTCTGGTCGATCTCGCTGGCTGCAGCGAATCGCATGCCCCAAAAGGGTTCGGAGGCAGGATGGAGACGCCAACACAACAAGAGCACTGGAGGTTTTGATGAAGATGGTGAAATCCACCCTGGCTGCCGTGACCACCGCAGTCGTACTCGGTGTCAGCGGTTTTGCCCATGCAGGCGCCACGCTGGACGCAGTCAAGAAGAAAGGCTTCGTGCAATGTGGTGTCAGCGACGGTTTGCCGGGGTTCTCGGTGCCGGATGCCAAGGGTAACTATCAGGGTATCGATGTGGATGTCTGCCGCGCCGTAGCGGCTGCCGTGTTCGGTGATGCGAGCAAGGTCAAGTACAGCCCGCTGACCGCCAAGGAGCGCTTCACGGCCATCCAGTCCGGCGAAGTCGACATGCTCTCGCGCAACACCACCTGGACCAGCTCCCGCGACGGCGGCATGGGCCTGATGTTCACCGGCGTGACCTACTACGACGGCATTGGCTTTCTGGTGAACAAGAAGCTGGGCGTCGCCAGTGCCAAGGAGCTCGATGGTGCCACCATCTGCATCCAGGCCGGTACCACCACGGAGCTGAACGTTTCCGACTACTTCCGCGCCAACGGCCTGAAGTACACCCCCATCACCTTCGACACCTCCGACGAGAGCGCCAAGTCGCTGGAAGCCGGTCGTTGCGACGTGCTGACCTCCGACCAGTCGCAGCTCTATGCCCAGCGCATCAAGCTGGCCGCGCCGGACGAGTGGGTGGTGCTGCCGGAAGTGATCTCCAAGGAGCCCCTGGGCCCGGTGGTTCGCCGTGGCGATGAAGACTGGTTCACCATCGTGAAGTGGACCCTGTTCGGCATGCTCAATGCCGAGGAGCTGGGTGTGACCTCGAAGAACGTCGAGGCCATGGCCAAGGAAACCAAGAACCCGGACATCGCCCGTATGCTGGGTGCCGACGGTGAATACGGCAAGGATCTCAAGCTGCCCAACGACTGGCTGGTCAAGGTGGTCAAGCAGGTCGGTAACTACGGTGAGGTCTTCGACCGCAACATCGGTGCCGGCAGCGAGCTGAAGATCGAGCGTGGCCTCAACGCTCTGTGGAACAAAGGTGGTCTGCATTACGCACCGCCCGTGCGCTGATTGACCGACTTGTCGCCCGGCAGCCTCTGCCGGGCGATTTTCGTTCCGATATACCTGGGGCATTCCCATGCAGAAAAACATTGGCGCACCGCAAGGGTTCTCCCTTAGCGATCCACGTGTGCGTGCCTGGCTATTCCAGATCATCACCGTCGTGGCCGTGGTCGCGCTTGGCTGGTTCCTGTTCCACAACACCCAGACCAACCTGCAGAACCGTGGCATCACCTCCGGTTTCGACTTTCTCGAGCGCAGTGCCGGCTTCGGCATCGCTCAGCACCTGATCAGCTACACCGAGGCGGACAGCTACGCGCGGGTGTTCGTCATCGGCCTGCTCAATACCTTGCTGGTGTCCTTCATCGGCATCGTCCTGGCCACCGTGCTGGGCTTTCTCATCGGTATCGCGCGGCTTTCGCCGAACTGGATGCTGAGCAAGCTGGCTACCGTCTACATCGAGATCTTCCGCAACATTCCGCCGCTGCTGCAGATCCTCTTCTGGTACTTCGCCGTGCTCCTGCCATTGCCGGGGCCGCGCAACAGCATCAGCGTCAATGACGCCTTCTTTCTCAGCAACCGTGGCCTGAACATGCCCGCGGCCGTCGCCGCCGAAGGCTTCTGGCCGTTTGTGATCGGCCTGGCGTTGACCCTGGTGGCCATCGTGCTGATGGTGCGCTGGGCCAATCGGCGCTTCGAGGCCACCGGCGTGCCTTTCCACAAGTTCTGGGTTGGCCTGGCCATGATCCTGGGTATTCCCACCCTGGTTGCCCTGGTGTTCGGCAGCCCGGTGCACTGGGCGCTGCCGGAGCTCAAGGGCTTCAACTACGTCGGTGGCTGGGTGCTGATTCCCGAGCTGCTGGCGCTGACCATCGCCCTGACGGTCTACACCGCGGCCTTCATCGCCGAGAACGTGCGCTCCGGGATCAAGGCCGTCAGCCATGGCCAGACCGAGGCGGCGCGCTCGCTGGGGCTGAGCACCAGCGTCACGCTGCGCAAGGTGATCATCCCGCAGTCCATGCGCGTGATCATTCCGCCGCTGACCAGCCAGTACCTGAACCTGACGAAGAACTCGTCGCTGGCGGCCGGTATCGGTTACCCGGACATGGTGTCGCTGTTCGCCGGTACGGTGCTCAACCAGACCGGCCAGGCCATCGAGGTAATCGCCATCACCATGAGCGTCTATCTGGCCATCAGTATCAGCATTTCCCTGCTGATGAACTGGTACAACAAGCGCATTGCGCTGATCGAGCGGTGAGGGCCTGCGCATGAGCACTACGCATACGTTCAAACCGGATCTGCCGCCGCCGAGCACCAGTGTCGGCCCTGTGGCGTGGATGCGGGCAAATCTGTTCTCCAACTGGCTGAACACCCTGCTGACCTTCTTCGCCCTGTACCTGATCTGGCTGACCATACCGCCCGTTCTGCAATGGGCGTTCATCGATGCCAACTGGGTCGGTACGACCCGCGCCGATTGCACCAAGGAAGGCGCTTGCTGGGTGTTCATCCAGTCGCGCTTCAGCCAGTTCATGTACGGCTTCTACCCCAGCGAGCTGCGCTGGCGGGTCGACCTGACCGCCTTCCTGGCCATCATCGGTGCCGCGCCGCTGTTCTTCAGCCGCTTTCCGCGCAAGGCGCACTACGGCATCGCCTTCCTGCTGATCTACCCGCTGGTGGCCTACTGGCTGCTGCACGGTGGTTTCTTCGGGCTGCAGAACGTGCCCACCAGCCGCTGGGGTGGCCTGATGCTGACCCTGGTGATCGCCGCCGTCGGCATCGCTGGCGCACTGCCGTTGGGCATCCTGCTGGCGCTGGGGCGGCGCTCCAACATGCCGGCGGTGAAGGTGGTCTGCGTGACCTTCATCGAGTTCTGGCGTGGCGTGCCCTTGATCACCGTGCTGTTCATGTCCTCGGTGATGCTGCCGTTGTTCCTGCCCGAAGGCATGAGCTTCGACAAGCTGATGCGCGCGCTGATCGGGGTGATCCTGTTCCAGTCGGCCTATATCGCTGAGGTGGTGCGCGGTGGCCTGCAGGCCATTCCCAAAGGCCAGTACGAGGCCGCTGCCGCCATGGGCCTGGGCTACTGGCGGATGATGGGCCTGGTAATCCTGCCGCAGGCGCTCAAGCTGGTGATTCCGGGCATCGTCAACACCTTCATCGCCCTGTTCAAGGACACCAGCCTGGTGATCATCATTGGTCTGTTCGACCTGCTCAACAGCGTCAAACAGGCCGCTGCCGACCCGGCATGGCTGGGCATGGCGACCGAGGGGTACGCCTTCGCGGCCCTGATCTTCTGGATTTTCTGTTTCGGCATGTCCCGCTACTCCATGCACCTGGAGCGCAAGCTGGATACCGGCCACAAGCGTTGAGGACCCAACATGAAAGAAGCAAGCAAAGCCCCCGGCGCGGCTGAAGGCATCATCCAGCTCACTGGCGTGAACAAGTGGTACGGGCAGTTTCACGTGCTCAAGGACATCAACCTGAACGTCACCCAGGGCGAGCGCATCGTCCTCTGTGGGCCGTCGGGTTCGGGCAAATCCACCACCATTCGCTGCATCAACCGCCTGGAGGAGCACCAGGAGGGGCGCATCGTGGTCGATGGCACCGAGCTGACCCGCGACCTGAAGAATATCGAGACCGTGCGTCGCGAAGTGGGCATGGTGTTCCAGCACTTCAACCTCTTCCCGCACCTGACCGTGTTGCAGAACTGCATCCTCGCGCCGATGTGGGTGCGCAAGATGCCCAAACGTCAGGCCGAGGAAATCGCCATGCATTTTCTCGAGCGTGTGCGCATTCCGGAGCAGGCGCACAAGTATCCAGGCCAGCTTTCCGGTGGTCAGCAGCAGCGCGTGGCGATTGCCCGTGCGCTGTGCATGAAACCGAAGATCATGCTGTTCGATGAGCCGACCTCGGCGCTTGACCCGGAGATGGTGAAAGAGGTGCTCGACACCATGATCGGCCTGGCCGAAGACGGCATGACCATGCTCTGCGTGACCCACGAGATGGGCTTCGCCCGTACCGTGGCCAACCGGGTGATCTTCATGGACAAGGGCGAGATCGTCGAGCAGGCTGATCCCGATACTTTCTTCACCAACCCGCAGAACGAGCGCACCAAGCTGTTCCTCAGCCAGATCATTCATTGATTCTGTCTGTCGTGAAAAGGGGAGCCTGCGGGCTCCTTTTTTCATTGTGTTGGGAACTGTTTGATTGAGACTGGATTGGCAAGTCTGTTTGATCTTGTCGTCTTGCGTTCTCACTCCTGCACCGTTCCGGTCAGCCTCCTGAAGGGGGCATTCGCGCGACCGGGACGCAGTATGCCGTTGGTGGGAGTATTGGGCGTAGGTTGTGGTGCCGAACTGGACATGGCCCGGCGGACTGTTCGCTGGCGCTCCTGAGTCCGCCCTACGGCTGCCAAGGAGTGGCGTAGGAGCGGGCGGCGATCCGTTCGCGAAGCGGCGCGTAGGGCGTACTCGCGAAGCAGTACGCCGTTGGGGCAGGGGGTTACCTAAGGTTCAGGCGCGTGCAGAGCCCGTCCAGGAGGGCGAAACCAAAAACATCAGCAAAAGCGCGGCAATACGGAACAGACACCAGAACAACTCACACCGTATTGCCAGTCCGGTATCACGACCAACTTCCCCTCCAATCCGCAATAAACCATTCTCAACCGCTACGCTGCATTCGCTTGCGAAAGGCGCCTGGTGTCTCCCCGCAGAATTGCTTGAAACGCTTGGCGAAGGTGGCCCGGTCGGCGAAACCCACTGTGCTGGCGATGCGTTCCAGTGTCTGCCGCGAGTCGGCCAGGGCCTGCTGGGCTCGGCTGATACGCAGGCGCTGCAGGTAGTCGTTGGGCGTCAGGCCGGTGGCTGTCTTGAAGCGGCGCAGCAGGGTTCGGGGCGAACAATGGGCCTGTTGCGCCAGGCGCTCGAGGTCGAGGGCCTCGCCATGATGTTCCTCCAGCCACTGCAGCAAGGGCGCCAGCACGCTGTCACCGAGCGCCGGCAGCAGCGGGGCGAAGCGTGTCTGCAGGCCGCGCTGGCGTTCCACCACCAGGGCGGCGGCCACCTGCTGCGCCAGCTCATCGCCGGCATGCCGGGCCACCAGATGCAGGCACAGGTCGAGCCCGGCCTGGGCGCCCCCGGAGCAGAATATCGGGCCATCCTCGGTGAGCAGGTGTTCGCTGTGTAGGTGCACGCCGGGAAAACGTCGGGCGAAGGCATCGGCCAGGGCCCAGTGGGTGGTGGCGCGGCGCCCTTCGAGCAGGCCGGCGGCGGCGAGCAGGAAGGCGCTGCTACACAGGCTGGCGACCTGCTGCTGGCGCCGCTGCGCCAGCCAGGGCAGCAACGCGGCATTGGCCTCCAGCGTGCGCGTCACCGCACTGCCGGTGGCTGGCAGGATCAGCAGGTCGGCCTGCTCGGCCAGTTCCAGGCCGCCATCGACCATGATCTGGGCGAAGTCCAGGCGTACCGGCTGGCCATCGAGGCTGAAGCGCTGAAGCTGAAAGCGCGGCGCGCCGGCCAGGTGGTTGGCCAGGCCGAAGCTGTCCTGCGCCATGCTCAGGCTGGAGCAGACGGTTTGCGGGCAGACATAAAGGGCGATGCGTAGCATGGCGTCACCTGTGAAACGGTTTGGCGATTATTGACACAAAGTTGTCTTTATCGCCAGTCGCCAGCTTCTGCACTCCGGGGCAGACTGGTCGACATCGATAATCAGCGCCTGCAGTCATTCGCCCAGCCACCACCAGGAGCCATGCATGAGCCACCCCAATGCCGACCTGATCACCCGTTTCTACACGGCTTTCCAGAACCGCGACGCCGAGGCCATGGCCGCTTGCTACGCTGAGGACGTGCGTTTTTCCGACCCGGTATTCGCTGATCTGCATGGCGCCGAGGCGGGGGATATGTGGCGCATGCTGTGCAGTCGTGCCGAAGGTTTCTCGATGACCTTCGATTCGGTGCGCGCCGATGAGCAGACCGGCAGTGCCCGCTGGGTGGCGAGCTACCGCTTCAGTGCCACGGGGCGTCAGGTGGTCAACCATATCCAGGCGCACTTCGTCTTTCGTGATGGCCTGATCGTCGAGCACCGCGATCACTTCGATCTGTGGCGCTGGACGCGCCAGGCGTTGGGGGCCAAGGGGGTGCTGCTGGGCTGGCTGCCGCCCGTGCAGAATGCCATTCGTCGACAGGCGGCACGGGGGTTGGCGCAGTTTCGTGCGTCGCGCTAACAGGCTGTTGAAAAACTACCTGCGTTGCCATTGCTGCGTTAAAAACAACCTCGCGTGCGAGCCCAGTCAAAATGCTCATTTACAACTCGTAAACTGCGCTTTTTCGGCTGTTTTTGTCTTGCACTGGCTGCCTCGCCTACGTTTTTCAACAGCCTGCTAAGGCGGGCGAATGAACGCAGTGGTAGGCTAACCGGTCTCAGCTTTCAATGAAGAGTGCGCACATGGGGTGCCGCAACTCCACTGCCTATCGAGACCTGCCGTGACCCAACTCATCGTAGCCGTAAAACAGGCCAAGGCCTGGGGCGTTCATGCCGTCACCGCCAGTGGTGTGATCCTCGCGCTGCTGGCGTTGCTTGCCGTCCTCGACGGCCAACCCAAGCAATGCCTGCTCTGGCTCGGCCTGGCCCTGCTGGTCGATGGCCTCGACGGTTCGCTGGCGCGACGCTACGACGTCAAGGGCGTGCTGCCGCACTTCGATGGCTCGACCCTGGATCTGGTGATCGACTACCTCACCTATGTGTTCATCCCGGCGATCTTCCTCTACCGCTTCATTCCGCTGCCGGATTACACCCCCTTGTTCGCCGTGGGGTTGATCCTGCTGTCTTCGCTGTTCTGCTTCTGCAACCTGAACATGAAGAGCCAGGACAACTACTTCGTCGGCTTCCCAGCGGCCTGGAACGTGGTGGTGCTGTACTTCTACATCCTCGATATCCACCCCTGGATCACCCTGGGCATGATCGTGCTGCTGGCCGGCCTGACCCTGACCAAGATGAAGTTCCTGCACCCGTTCCGCGTGCGTCAGTTCATGCCGCTGAACATCGTCGTGACCTTCGTCTGGATGCTTTCCAGTGCGCTGCTGATCCTCAAGTACCCGCACAATTCCGTGTGGCAACTGGGGCTGTGGTTCGCCGCTTCGGCCTATTTCGTCGGCATGTGCCTGTGGCGCTCGGCGCGTGAGTGGTTCCCGGCACGCGGATGACAGCGGCAACGGACAAGCCCTGGTTCGTCTACCTGGTTCGCGCCGCCAACGGCGCCCTGTACTGCGGCATCAGCGACGATCCGCAGCGGCGCTTCGCCCAGCACCAGGCAGGCAAGGGTGCGCGTTTCTTCCATACCAGCCCGGCGCTGGCGCTGGCCTACGTCGAAGCCTGTGTCGGCAAGGGCGACGCCCTGCGCCGCGAACGGGCGATCAAGCGCCTGAGCAAGGCCGCCAAGGAAGCGCTCATTCTGGCCATTGATGGTGGCGCATCAGCCTAAGAGAGTGTGCGCCTGCCGCCGCTGCGGTTAAGCTGAACGCTCAATCTGCCCAGGAGCGCGCCATGCACGAGCTGATTCTGCACCACTACCCGACCTCGCCATTCGCCGAGAAGGCCCGCCTGCTGCTGGGCTTCAAGCAACTGTCGTGGCGCTCGGTGATGATCCCGCCGGTGATGCCCAAGCCCGACCTCACCGCCTTGACCGGCGGTTACCGCAAGACGCCGGTGCTGCAGGTAGGCGCCGACATCTACTGCGACACCGCGCTGATCGCTCGCCGACTTGAGGCCGAGAAGGCCACCCCTGCGTTGTATCCCGAGGCGCAGGCGTTCAATGTCGCCAGCTTCGCCCAGTGGGCCGACTCGGTGGTGTTCCAGCATGCCGTGGCGCTGGTGTTCGCCCCCGAATCCATGGCGCTGCGCTTCGCCAAGGTGCCCGCGGAGTTCGTCAAGGCCTTCATGGCCGACCGAGGTGCGCTGTTCGCTGGCGGCAGTGCCAGCCGTCTGCCGCTGGAGCAGGCACGGCATCAGTGGCCGGTGATCATGGGGCGTCTGCAGCAGCAACTGCGCAGCGGTGGTGACTTCCTCTTCGGCGAGGCGAGCATCGCCGACATCGCCCTGGCACATTCATTGTGGTTCCTGCGTGGCACGCCGGTGACCGCACCGCTGGTGGATGATTATCCGGAAGTCGCTGCCTGGCTGGCGCGGGTGCTGGACTTCGGCCATGGCTCGTTGAGCGAGATGAGCAGCGAACAGGCCATCGCCGTGGCTCGCGAGGCGACACCTGCCGCCCTGCCGGACGAGGCCTTCGTCGACCCCAACGGCTTCCAGCCTGGCCAGGCGGTGAGCATCGCCGCCGTGGATTACGGCGTCGACGCGGTGGAAGGCGAGCTGCTGTTCGCCGGGCGCGAGGAACTGATCCTGCGCCGCGAGGACGAGCGCGCCGGCACCCTGCATGTGCACTTCCCGCGCATGGGCTTTCGTATCGAGGCGCGTTGATACCAGGCTGCCTGGCTGCGCGCCGTTCGTGGTGACGTTGCGCACTTGTAGGAGCGAGCTCTGCTCGCGAAGCTTTTGTCGCCCCTTGGGTTCGGAGCAGAGCTCGCTCCTACGGATTAGTCCGTAGCCCGGATGAAATCCGGGGGCGGCGTGCCAGGGATTCCCGGATTGCATCCGGGCTACGTGGGTGGTCAGTGCGTAGGGTGGATGACGCTTTTTTCATCCACCAAGGTGCGTACCGTAGGCACTGACCAACCGTCTCAACGCTGATCGGGCAACAGGAAATTCCCCGGCCCGGCGTTGTCCAGCGTCGGCACTTCGGCTTCGTCCTTGAGCTCGACCCCCGAGAGCTGCCGGCGGCAGGCTTCGCGCATCAGGTACAGCAGGCGGAAGGTGGCCATGCCGTAGCTCAGGCCCTCCAGGCGCACGTTGGAGATGCAGTTGCGGTAGGCGTCGTTGAGGCCGACCTTCGGCCCATAGGTGAAGTACAGGCCCAGGCTGTCCGGCGAGCTGAGGCCAGGGCGTTCGCCAATAAGGATGACCGTCATCTTCGCGCCCAGGCGCTCGCCGATTTCGTCTGCCACCGCCACCCGACCCTGTTCCACCAGGGTGATGGGCGCCAGCGACCAACCCTCTGCCTGCACCTGTTCCAGCAAACGTTCGAGAAACGGCAGGCTGTGCTTTTGTACGGCCAGGGATGACAGGCCGTCAGCAATGACGATGGCCAGATCGTAGCCCCGACCATGTTCTGCGGCGTAGTCATCGAGCTGCTGTGCGGCATCTTCGTGCAGGCGGCGCCCCAGATCCGGGCGTTGCAGGTAGGTATGGCGGTCTGCGGCGGCGCTGTGCAGCAGCAGGGTGGGCAACTGGCGTTCGTGCAGCGCCTCGCGCAGGGCGGCGTGGTCGAATGGCAGGTGCACGGCGTCGCGCGCCTGGGCGTGGGCGAACTGGAAGTCCAGTTGCGCAGCGGTCGGCAGGCTGGTGCCGGCACGGCCCAGGGCGATGCGGGCTGGCGTCAGTTGGCGCAGATGCTGCCAGGGGTTGGCGGTAGCGGGGGACTTTTCGCTCATGACGACCTCCGATGATCAGGACAATTGGGCCAACGCCTGGCGAAATGCCGGCGGCAGTTCCTCGCCCATGCGCAGTTGCCCGCCCTGCTGCTGGAAGATGCCCATGCGCGCCAGCCAGGCCTCGAACTCCGGTGCGGCGTGCAGGCCAAGCACCTTGCGCGCATACAGCGCGTCGTGGAACGAGGTGGTCTGGTAGTTGAGCATCACGTCATCCGAGCCGGGAATGCCCATGATGAAGTTGATGCCGGCGGCGCCGAGCAGGGTCAGCAGGGTGTCCATGTCGTCCTGGTCGGCTTCGGCATGGTTGGTGTAGCAGATGTCGCAGCCCATGGGCACGCCGAGCAGCTTGCCGCAGAAGTGATCCTCCAGCCCGGCGCGGATGATCTGCTTGCCGTTGTACAGGTATTCCGGGCCGATGAAGCCGACCACGGTATTGACCAGGAACGGGTTGAAGTGGCGGGCCACGGCATAGGCGCGGGCTTCGCAGGTCTGCTGGTCGACGCCATGGTTGGCATTGGCCGACAGCGCGCTGCCCTGGCCGGTCTCGAAGTACATCAGGTTGTTGCCGAGGGTGCCGCGCTTGAGGCTCAGGCCGGCCTCATAGCCCTCCTGCAGTACCTTGAGGCTGACGCCGAAGCTGGCGTTGGCCGCCTCGGTGCCGGCGATGGACTGGAACACCAGATCCAGTGGCGCACCACGTTCGATGGCGGCGATGGAGCTGGTGACATGGGTCAGCACGCAGGACTGGGTGGGAATCTCGTAGCGCTGGATCACCGCATCGAGCATCTCCAGCAGGGTGCACACCGCGCTCATGCTGTCGGTGGCCGGGTTAATCCCGATCATGGCATCGCCGTTGCCGTAGAGCAGACCGTCGACCACGCTGGCGGCGATGCCGGCCGGATCGTCGGTGGGGTGGTTGGGTTGCAGGCGGGTGGACATGCGCCCGCGCAGCCCCTGAGTGTTGCGAAAGCGGGTGACCACGCGGGTCTTTTGCGCCACCAGCACCAGATCCTGCACGCGCATGATCTTCGACACCGCCGCGACCATCTCCGGCGTCAGGCCAGGGGCCAGCGCCTTGAGGCTGGCCTCATCGGCAGCGTCGCCGAGCAGCCAGTCGCGAAACCCGCCTACCGTGAAGTGGCTGACCGGGGCAAAGGCCTGGGCGTCATGAGTGTCGATGATCAGGCGGGTGACTTCGTCGCTCTCATAGGGGATCAGCGCCTCCTGCAGGAAGTGCTTGAGCGGCACCTCGGCCAACGCCATCTGTGCGGCGGCGCGCTCGGCGTCGCTGCTGGCGGCGACCTCGGCCAGGTAGTCGCCGGAACGTGCCGGGGTGGCCTTGGCCATCAGCTCGCGCAGGCTGTCGAAGCGCCAGCTCAGGTTACCGATGCTGTGGGTGAAACTTGCCATGTCGTTCCTCCTGTCGCGGCCGCTTCCGGGCGAGCGCTTGGGCTTGTCAGCGTAGCGAGGGTGCGGTGTGTGCGTGGCCGCCATCGGCAATGCACAGAGGGTAGATGAAAGCCGCGCCGATCACGAGCTGTGGGGTGAGCCGAAAGGCGGTGCCCAGCACCACCGGAATCAATCGTTCGTCCTGGCAGCCGTGGGCAGGCTCAAGCCGATATTCCAGGCAGGATCAATGCCAACACTGGGGCATGTCGCGCTGGGCTGGCGACAGGTCATGTGCGATTGGGGCAGGCAGTTGGCGCGAGCGCGCAGGCAGCTACCGATGCGCGCCCAGGGGCTGTTGAAAAACTATCTCGGCTTTGGCTTCCTGCCTCGCTCTAGCTTCTGCATCCATGCAGCCGTCGCCTAGGTTTGCAACGGCCTGCTTGGTCAGTAGGCGGCACGAATCGCCGTCGGGTTGTAGCCCTGGATGATCTGGCCGCGCATGTCGAGCACCGGGATACCGCGGCCGCCGATGGCATCGTACTGGCGCCGGCCGATGGCGTCCTTCTCGATGTCCACTTCGCGGTAGGCGATGCCGTCAGCCTGCAGCAGCTCGCGAGTCTTGGCGCAGTAGCCGCACCAACTGGTGGCATAGAGCACGATCTCGCCACTGGCGTTGCCGGCCTGTGGCGGGTTCAGCCAACGGTCGATCTTGCCCCAGTTCTGCCACAGGGCCAGGGCGGCGAGAATCAGCAGAATCTTCTTCATCGTGTGGGATCCTTGTGCGCCGAAGCGGCTTGCAGTTCGGCCAGGCTGAAGGGGGCCGGGCGATCCGGCCAGTTCAGGTGGAGCCTTTCCAGTTCACGTGCCAGCAGGCTGGCGACCAGCAGATCGCGTAGCCAGCGCCTGTGCGCGGGGATTACATACCAGGGGGCGCCGGCCACATGGCTGGCACTCAATAACCTGCTCCAGCGTAGCTGGCGTTCGTCGAACTGGCGATGGGTGTGCAGGTCGCTGATCTTGAGCTTCCAGCGCTTCTCCGGCCGCTCCAGACGCTCGACCAGGCGCTGGTATTGTTCGGCCCGGTCGATCTGCAGGTAGCACTTGAGCATGACGATGGAGCGGGCAGGCAACTGCTCCTCGAATGCTCTCAATTCGGTCAGGCGCGCCGGCAGTTCTTCCTCACTGCACAGACCATCGAGCGGATCGCAGATCAGTGCCTCGTAGTGGCTGCGGTTGAACACGCCGAGCATGCCTGCCGCCGGCAGGCGCTGGCGATAGCGCTGCAGGAAGTGTTGCTGGCGTTCCTGGGCCGTGGGGGCCTGAAAACCGTGCACGCTGACGCACTGGGGATCGAAGGCGCTGACCACACGGCTGATGACACCGTCCTTGCCACTGCAATCCGGCCCTTGCAGCACCAGCAACAGGGCCTGGCGCCGGTTGGCCCAGAGGCGCCGCTGTTGCGCCAGCAGCCAGGGTTTGAGATGCGCCAAACGGGCCTTGGCTGCATGCTTGTCGAGGCCGAAGGTGCGCGCGGGGTCGCCGGCCAGCGGGGCGTCTGGCTGGCATAAGCAGGCATCGAGCCACTCGTCCGCCAGGCGCGTATCCATGTCAGTCCTGGCGCCGCTTGAGCTGATCCTTCAACTGGGTCGGCAACTGGCGAATGATCAGCATGTCACGGCCCTCGTCGTACTCGACTTTCGAGCCCAGCAGGTGCGCCTCGAAGCTGATCGACAGACCTTCGGCGCGGCCAGTGAAGCGCTGGAACTGGCTCAGGGTGCGTTTGTCCGCCGGAAATTCCGGGGCCATGCCGTAGTCCTTGTTGCGGATGTGCTC
>NZ_JBQLIX010000031.1:0-65861 GCF_052156495.1 Pseudomonas sp. NCHU5216
CTTTTGTCGGGCCGGCCATCCGGGCAAAAGTGACTCGCCCGGGAGGGCGAAACCAAAAACATCAACAAAAACGCGGCTATTCGGAACAGGCCCCCGAACAAGCACACAAACTTGCCAGTCCGGTGCCAATACTGATTTCCCCGAGATCCCGCGAAGAACCATTAAAAACGACCAGGCCCCGCAATCGCGGGGCCTGGTCGTTGCGGCTGGAGGTAGCGCAGATCAGGCGCTCTGCGCCAGATCCATCAGCTCGCGGTTGGCCACGGCGTACATGGCGTAATCGCTGCCGGTAGCAGCACGCAGCTCGGTGAGCATGGCCTTCCAGCGATCCACCAGACGCTGGTGCTGCTCCAGCCACAGGGCCAGACGCGCTTCCAGTTCCTGCGGGCCGTCGGCCATCTGCAAGACCGACACGGTGACGGCACGCTGCTGCCAGTCCAGGTCATCGCGGAAGGCCTCGCGGGCCAGCGCCTGCCAGTTGCTCTCCACCGCCAGGTTGGTGATCTGCTGCAGATACCAGGACAGATCCAGCGCACTGCCAACGGCGAAGTAGGCCGCAGCCACTTCGCTGGCGTCCTTGCCGGTGACGTCCGCCGCCTCGATGATCGGCAGCAGGGTGTAGAGGTGGCTGGTGCCGGCGACCACACGGGCCAGTTCTTCCGGAGCGCCGGCTTCGACATAGCTCTGGTAGCGCGCCAACCATTGCTCGCGGGCCGGCCCTTCGAGCAATTCGTCCAAACGCCCTACCAACGCCTCGATGCGCGGCGCAAAGTGCGCCACGTCACGCGCGGCGTCCAGGTCGTTACGCCGGCTGCGCAGGAACCAGCGGGTGGCGCGACGGCCCAGGCGCATCAGCTCGTCCATCAGTTGCAGTTGCAGCTCGGCCGGCACCTGGTAATCCAGCGCCTCGATCTGTGCCCACCAGTGCGGCAGGCGGAACAGGTCACGGACGATGACGTAGGCCCCGGCGACGTTGGCCGCGCTCACGCCAGTGGACTCCTTCAGACGCTGCACGAAGGTGATGCCCATGTGGTTGACCAGATCGTTGGCGATCTGCGTGCTGACGATCTCGCGCTTGAGGCGGTGACGGCGCATGGCATCGCCGAACTTCTCGGTGAGGATGGCCGGGAAGGCGGTTTCCATCTCGCGCGCCAGGTAGTCGTCATCCGGCACCTGGGACTTGAGCAAGGATTCCTTGAGGTCGATCTTGCTGTAGGAGATCAACACCGAGAGTTCCGGGCGGGTCAGGCCGCAGCCATTGGTGACACGCTCGTTCAGCGCCTCGTCGGAAGGCAGGAACTCCAGGGCACGATCCAGCTTGCCGGCGCTCTCCAGGGCATTCATCAGGCGCTTGTACTCGCCGATGCGCTCGCGCGCGCGGCGCTCGGCCAGCGACAGCGCCTGGGTCTGCTTGTAGTTGTTGGCCAGCACCAGCTCGGAGACATCATCGGTCATCTGCGCCAGCAGCTTGTTGCGCTGTTTCTCGGTCATGTCGCCGGAGGAGAGAATCTCGCCGAGCAGGATCTTGATGTTCACTTCGTGGTCGGAGCAGTCCACACCACCGGCATTGTCGATGAAGTCGGTGTTGCTGGCGCCGCCATGCAGGCCGAACTCGACGCGAGCGAGCTGGGTCATGCCCAGGTTGCCGCCCTCGCCCACCACCTTGGCACGCAGCTCGCGGCCGTCCACGCGCAGGGCATCGTTGGCCTTGTCGCCGACGTCGCCGTGGCTCTCCTGGCTGGACTTGACGTAGGTGCCGATGCCGCCGTTCCACAGCAGGTCGACCGGCGCCTTGAGCAGCGCATTGAGCAGCTCGGTGGGCGCCAGCCTGTCGGCGGCGATGTCGAAGCGCGCCTTCATCTGCGGGCTGATGGCGATGCTCTTGGCGCTGCGCAGGAAGATGCCGCCACCCTCGGAGATCAGCTTGCTGTCGTAGTCGGCCCAGCTCGAACGCGGCAGCTCGAACAGACGCTTGCGCTCGGCGAAGCTCTTTTCCGCGTCCGGGTTGGGGTCGATGAAGATGTGCAGGTGGTTGAAGGCAGCCACCAGTTGCAGCTTGTCCGACAGCAGCATGCCGTTGCCGAACACGTCACCGGCCATGTCACCGATGCCGATGACGGTGACGTTGTCCTTCTGCACGTCGATGCCGCGCTCGCGGAAGTGCCGCTGCACGCTGACCCAGCCGCCCTTGGCGGTGATGCCCATGCCCTTGTGGTCGTAACCGGCGGAGCCGCCCGAGGCGAAGGCGTCGCCGAGCCAGAAGCCGTATTCGGCGGCGATGCCGTTGGCGATGTCGGAGAAGGTCGCGGTGCCCTTGTCCGCCGCGACCACCAGGTAGGGGTCGTCGGCATCGTGGCGCACCACGCCCAGCGGCGGCACCACCTCGCCATCCTTGAGGTTGTCGGTGATGTCCAGCAGGCCGCTGATGAAGATGCGGTAGCAGGCGATGCCCTCGGCCATCACCTCGTCACGCGAACCACCCGCCGGCATCTTGCGCGGCACGAAGCCGCCCTTGGCGCCCATCGGCACGATCACCGCGTTCTTCACCTGTTGCGCCTTGACCAGGCCGAGCACCTCGGTGCGGAAGTCCTCTTCGCGATCCGACCAGCGCAGGCCACCCCGGGCGACATCGCCGAAGCGCAGGTGCACGCCCTCGACACGCGGGCTGTAAACGAAGATCTCGAACTTCGGCACCGGCCGGGGAATGTCCGGGATCAGCCGTGGGCTGAGCTTGAAGCTGAAATAGCTCTTGCCCTGGCCGCTCTCGCCCGGCTGGTAGAAGTTGGTACGCAGGGTCGCCTTGATCAGATCCAGATAGCGCCGCAGGATGCGATCCTCGTTGAGCACGGCAACGTCGTCCAGGGCCGCGAGAATGGCCTGTTCGAGCTTCTGCTGCTTGTCTTCCAGGTCTTCGCCGCTGAGCTTGCGCGCCAGGTAGAAACGGGTACGGAACAGGCGCACCAGCTCCTTGGCGATATCGGCGTGGTTGATCAGGGTGGCGGCGATGTAGCTCAGCGAGAAGCCCAGGCGAATCTGCTTGAGGTAGCGTGCATAGGCGCGCAGCAGGGCCACGTCGCGCCAGGGCATGGCGGCGGTCAGCACCAGGCGGTTGAAGGCGTCGTTCTCGGCCTCACCCCTGACGATGTGGATGAAGGCATCCTGCAGGGTGTCGTTGAGCTGCTGGATATCGACATCCAGCCCTTCGGCATAGGTGAAGGCGAAGTCGTGGATCCAGAACTCGCGACCATCGGCGCTGCGCAGCTTGTAGGGGAATTCGCCGAGCACGCGCAGACCGAGGTTTTCCAGGATCGGCAGCACGTCGGACAACGGCAGCGGCGTGTCGCCGTGATACAGCTTGCAGTGCAGTTGCTGCTCGTTCTGCGCCAGCGGCTGGTAGAAGCTCATCACCAGCGGCTTTTCCGCGCTCAGGCTGAGCAGGTGCTGCATGTCCACCACCGCCGAATGGGCGGCGAAGCGTTCGCGGTAGCCGGCCGGGAAGCCTTCCGGGAACTCGGCCAGCACGTTGGTGCCCTGGGCCTCGCCGAGGCTTTCCACCATCAGGCTGACATAGTCGTCCTTCCACGAGCGGCAGGCCTGGATGACTTCCTTCTCCAGGCGCAGCGGGTCGATCTGCACCTTGTTCTTGGGGTCGACACGGAGGATGAACTGCACCCGCGCCAGCACCGATTCGGAGAAGAAGGTCCAGAACTCGCAGTCGGTGGCCTGCAGGCGCTCCATCAGCACCTGCTGGATTTTCATCCGGGTTTCCGTGGAATACACGTCACGCGGCACGTAGGCCAGGCAGTAGCAGAAGCGGCCATAAGGGTCGCGGCGCAGGAACACGCGGATCTTGTTGCGCTCCTGGATCTGCACGATGGCGATGGCGGTGCTGAGCAGGTCGTCCACCGGCGTCTGGAACAGATCATCGCGCGGCAGCACTTCCAGCACCTGCGCCAGTTCCTTGCCCAGGTGCGCGCTGCTCTCGAAGCCGGAATGCTGCTTGATCACCGCCACCTTGCGGCGGATGTAGGGAATGTTCCACACGCTCTCGGCATACACCGCCGAGGTGTACAGGCCCATGAAGCGGCATTCCTTGACCACCTTGCCCTTGGCATCCAGCTCACGGATGGAGACGAAATCCGGGTAGGCTGGGCGATGCACGCGGCTGGGCACAGCGGCCTTGGCGAAGGACAGCAGTTGCGGCTCGCGCAGGTAGGCCACCGCCTCCGGCTCGATCTGCAGCTCTTCGGCGCTCAGCCCCGGGCGCAGGCGCTTGGACAGCCCCAGCAGGGACTTTTCGTCATACTGCAGTTGGCCGCCCTCGGCGTTGTCGACCACGGTGAACTCCTCGTAGCCGAGGAAGGTGAAATGGTTGTCCAGCAGCCAGCCGAGGAACACCTTGATCTCGTCCAGCTCGCTCTTGTCCACCTTGAGCTTGGCACGGTCGAGCCAAGTCAGCAGCTCGCGGGCCTTGTCCTTCATCGGCTGGAAATCGGTGACCGCCAGGCGCACGTCGCCGAACACCTCGTCGATGGCTTTCTCCAGCGTCTTGAGTTCGCTGGCGCTGGAGCAGCGGTCGATTTCCAGGAACATCAGCGCTTCCTGCAGCACGCCGTCGCCCTGGGTGCCCTTGGGCAGGATTTCCTTGAGGTCGCCGTTCTTGTCACGGCGTACGCTGAATACGCTGTTCTGCAGGGTGTGGATGCTGTAGCCGCGACGGTTGAGCTCCATGCGCACCGAATCGACCAAGAAGGGAATGTCGCCGTGGAGGATCTCCACAGCCGTATGGGTCGATTGCCAGCCATGCTTCTCGTAGTCCGGGTTGAACACCCGCACCTGCGGCCTGGCCTGGTCGAAGCGCTCGAGCAGACGCCAGGCCGACAGGGTGCAGCCGACCAGGTCGGACAGGCGCCGCTGGGTCAACTCGTCGAGGGCAACGATGCTGAAGAACTGTTCGGCGAAGAGGGAAACCTGTGATAACGCCTGCTCACTCACGTGCTGCGCCAGGGCCGCTTGCAGTTGCTGCTGGAAGTCGGCTTTGCTGGCCGCCGTAAAGAACGCCATGGTTTTGCTCCATTGGGCTGGTGGTTCGACAGAAGGACACCTGGAAAACGTCGATCTTTTACAGGTGTCTCTGGTAGAGGCAGTCGCGAGACTTGATCGCGCCATCCATCCGTTAGTTCAACGTTAGCCCATGAAGGACACCTCTAAAAACTACCTACGTTGCCATCACTGCGTTAAAAACAAGCTCAAAATGCTCATTTACAACTCGTAAACTCCGCTTTTTCGCTTGTTTTTGCCTTGTGCTGGCTGTCTCGCCTACGTTTTTAGAGGTGCCCTGAAGCGACGATGACACGGGCTGAAGCCGGACGATCATGACGGAAACTGGCGACCGATCGGTCACGCTTGGCGGGCCAGCTTAACGAGGCTTGCCCCTCCAAGGCTTGCGGCGCTGCGACATTTTCTTTCAAGGCTGCACCGTTACGGTGCAAGTTCTGTTCGGGCGTTGCCCATTCATTGCCAACCTTCGCTCGTCACTGCAGTCGGATGCCGGCGGCTTGTCGCCATCGCCGTGATGCCCGACATAGCGACTGAAGCAGCAAATGGATTAAAGTCGACGACCTGCCCGTGCCGGGCAACCGCACTCGCCTACCGCCATTAAGAGTCCGCCGATGGAACACCGTGAAGCGCTGGTCGCGTTACGCCAATTTCTCTCCACCCAGATTCTCGGCCAGGACCGCCTGATCGACCGCCTGCTGGTGGCCCTGCTCGCCGACGGCCACCTGCTGGTGGAGGGCGCGCCCGGCCTGGCCAAGACCAAGGCGATCAAGGAGCTGGCCGAAGGCATCGAGGGCGAGTTCCACCGCATCCAGTTCACCCCCGACCTGCTCCCGGCGGATATCACCGGCACCGAAATCTACCGCCCGGAAACCGGCAGCTTCGTGTTCCAGCAGGGGCCGATCTTCCATAATCTGGTGCTGGCCGACGAGATCAACCGCGCCCCGGCCAAGGTGCAGTCGGCGTTGCTCGAAGCCATGGCCGAGCGCCAGGTGTCGGTGGGCCGCTCCACCTATGATCTGTCGCCCCTGTTCCTGGTCATGGCCACGCAGAACCCCATCGAGCAGGAAGGCACTTACCCACTGCCCGAGGCGCAGCTCGACCGTTTCCTGATGCACGTGAAGATCGGCTTTCCCGATGCCGCCGTGGAGCGCAAGATCCTCGCCCAGGCCCGTGGTGATGCCCTCAACGGCGAAGCCAAGCCCGAGCACCGGGTCAGCCAGCAGGCAATCTTCGCCGCACGCAAGGAAATCCTCGGCCTGTACATGGCCGACGCCGTGGAGGAATACCTGGTGCAACTGGTGATGGCCAGCCGCACCCCGGCCAAGTTCGACGCCGAGCTGGCCGAGTGGATCGCCTACGGCGCCAGCCCGCGTGGCTCCATCTCCCTCGACCGCTGCGCGCGTGCCCATGCCTGGCTGGCCGGGCGCGACTTCGTCAGCCCCGAGGACATCCAGGCGGTGCTGTTCGACGTGCTGCGCCACCGCATCATCCTCTCCTTCGAGGCCGAGGCCTCAGGGGTCGACCAGGATCGCGTGATCCAGCGCATCCTCGACGTGGTCGCGGTGGCATAGATGCAGCCGCAAGCTGCAAGCCATGAGCTGCAAGCCAGCATTCAGCCCCGCCTGGCCCGGATGCGATCCGGGAGGGTTCGAGCGCTATCCCCGGATTGCATCCGGGCTACGGGCTGCACGCATGTCTCCCCTCTCCCGCTTGCGGGAAAGGGGCCGGGGGAGAGGGCATCGAAACGTCCAACCCTCTCCCCAACCCTCTCCCATGAATGGGAGAGGGAGCACGGCAGGGCAGTCTGAGGCCGCCATGCACCTACACCCCCCCCCCGGCATCCATATCGCCCTCGGCGAGTTGATCGACATGCGCCACCAGGTGCATGAGGTGCCGTTATTCTCCACCCCGGCACGGCGCAGCCCGCTGGTGGGCCTGCACCATTCGCGCCTGCGCGGGCGCGGCGTGGATTTCGACCAGGTGCGCGTGTATCAACCTGGCGACGACGTGCGCACCATCGACTGGCGCGTCACCGCGCGCACCCAGGAGCCGCACACCAAGCTGTTCCACGAGGAGCGCGAGCGGCCCATCTTCATCATCGCCGAGCAGAGCCAGCGTTTGTTCTTCGGCAGCGAACAGTGTTTCAAGTCCGTCCTCGCCGCCCGTGCCGCCGCCCTGATCGGCTGGGCCGCGCTGGAACACAATGATCGCATCGGCGGCCTGGTGTTCGCCGACCAGGAGCACCACGAGGTCAAACCTCGGCGCAGCAAGCAGAGCCTGCTGCAACTGCTCAACCTGCTGGCCCGCGCCAACCAGGCGCTGACTGCCGAGGTCGCCGCGGCCAGCACGCGCGATACCCTCGGCCTGGCCCTGCGCCGCGCCCGCGAGGTGCTGCGCCCCGGCAGCCTGGTGATCGTGCTGTGCGACGAGCGCGCTCTGAACGACAACGCCGAACAACAACTGACCCTGCTCGCCCGGCATACCGACCTCTTGCTGTTGCCGCTGTCCGATCCACTCGACCATGCCCTGCCAGCCGCCGGTCTGCTGCGCTTCACCCAGGGCGGCGCCCTGCTCGAGCTCGACAGCCACAACGACGCCCTGCGCCAGGCCTACCGCAGCCAGGGGCAGGCCCGTGAAGCGCGCTGGCAACGCCTGGCCCAGAAACTCGGTGTGCCCTTGCTGCCACTGAGCACCCAGTTCGAGCTGGTGACGCAGTTGCAGGAGCAACTCAGCGCCCTGCACCCGAGGAAGACCCCATGAATCCCCTCGATCAGTTGCAGCCGCTGATCGACCCACCGCCGGTACCCTGGTGGCCGCCGGCGCCTGGCTGGTGGCTGCTGGCCGCCCTGCTGCCGCTGCTGCTCTGGGGCCTCTGGCGGCTGTTGCGCCGCTGGCGCCGCCGGCCCCGCCAGGTGGCCGCCGAGCAGCCGCTCGATGCCTTGCGCCAGGCTGCCCTGGATGAGCTGGCCACCTTGCGCAAACCCTATGACGGCGCGCCGGCAGGCCCCTGGCTGCAACAGCTCAATGCCCTGCTCAAGCGCCTGTGCCGCGAGCGCTACCCGGACAGCGCCAGCCATACCCTGAGCAGCCGTGCCTGGCTGGCCTTCCTCGACAACCGCTGCCCGGCGGCCGGGCTGACGCGCTGGATGATCCTGGTCGAGGGCGCCTACAAGCCGCAGTGCAGCCTCAGCGACAAGGCCATCGAGGAACTCGAGCAGGCCATCGCCACCTGGATTCGCAAGCATGTTTGAGTTCGCCTGGTGGTGGGTCTTCGCCTTCGCGCCGTTGCCCTGGCTGCTGCGCCTGCTGCTGCCGCCCGCCGACAGCGGCGACGCGGCGCTGCGCGTCGGCTTTCTCGACGAGTTGCAGGCGCTCAGCGGTCGCCGCGCCCGTGCTGCCCTGCCCGGTTGGCGCCAGCAGGTGCCGCTGGCGTGCATCTGGCTGTTGCTGCTGTGCGCGGCGGCACGCCCGCAATGGGTCGGCGAGCCCCTGCCGCTGCCGGCCACCGGCCGTGACCTGCTGCTAGCGGTGGATGTCTCCGGCTCCATGGACTATGCCGACATGCAGTGGGACGGCGAGCCGGTCAGCCGCCTGGAGCTGGTCAAGCGCCTGCTCGGCGACTTCATCGAAGGCCGCCGGGGTGACCGTGTCGGCCTGATCCTGTTCGGCAGCCAGGCCTACCTGCAGGCGCCGCTGACCTTCGACCGTCACACCGTGCGCACCTGGCTGGACGAAGCGCTGATCGGCATTGCCGGCAAGAACACCGCCATCGGCGATGCCATCGGCCTGGCCGTCAAGCGCCTGCGCCAGCGCCCAGCCGAGAGCCGCGTGCTGGTACTGATCACCGACGGCGCCAGCAACGGCGGCACACTGGAGCCAATGACCGCGGCACGCCTGGCTGCCGAGGAAGGCGTGCGCATCTATACCATCGGCATCGGCGCCGATCCGCAGCAAAGCGATGTGCTGGGGTTGTTCGGCTTCAGCAGCGGGCTGGATCTGGATGAACCGACCCTGCGCGGTATCGCCGACACCACCGGCGGCGAATACTTCCGCGCCCGCGACCAGGCCGAGCTGCAGCAGATCGAAGCGACCCTGGATCGTCTCGAACCGGTCAGCCAGCAGCCCATCCTCGCCCGCCCGGCCCAGGCCCTGTACGCCTGGCCGCTGAGCCTGGCCCTGCTCGGCAGCCTGCTGCTGGCCGGCCACACGCTCTGGCCGCAGTGGCCGCAACGCCTGCGGAGGCAAGGATGAGCCTGCTCTGGCCCGACTGGTTGCGGCCCTGGTGGCTGCTGGCACTGCCCCTGCTGGCCTGGCTGCTGTGGCGCCTGTGGCACCGCGAACGGCAGAGCGGGCGCTGGCAGCAACTGCTACCACCCGCCTTCCATGCCGTACTGCTCAGTGGCAGCGGCCAGCGCAGCAACCGCCTGCCCCTGCTGGCACTGGCCCTGGCCTGGCTGCTGACCGTGCTGGCCCTGCTCGGCCCCAGTTGGCAGCAGGTGCAGCAGAGCAGCCAGAAGCCGGCCGACCCGCTGGTGGTCATACTCGAACTCACCCCGCGCATGCTCGCCGGTGACACGCCGCCGACGCGCCTGGAACAGGCCCGGCGCAAGCTGCTCGACCTGCTCGAAGCGCGTCGCGATGCGCAGACCGCCATCGTCGTCTACGCCGGCAGCGCCCACAGCCTGGTGCCGCTGTCCGACGACCTGGCCACCAGCCGCAACCTGCTGGAGGCGCTCAAACCCTCATTGATGCCCGAGGCCGGACAACGTGCCGACCTCGCCGTGCAACGCGCCCTGCAACTGCTGGAGCAAGCGCAACTGGGCCAGGGCCGCCTGCTACTGATCACCAGCAGCCTGGACGAACAGGAGCGCAGCGGCATCGCCCAGGCCCTGGCACGCCGCGCCACACCCTTGCTGATCCTCGGCGTTGGCACCCGCGAAGGTGCGCCGGTGACGCAGGAGGACGGCAGCTTCCTCAAGGATCGCGACGGCGGCATCGTCATTCCGCGCCTGGATGCTCAGGGCCTGCGCCAGTTCGCCGAAGCACAGGGCGGGCGCTACGCACAGATTCGCCTGGACGACGGCGACCTCAAGCGCCTCGGCCTGCTCGACGCCCCCGTGGTGATGCGCGATGCCGGTGAACCCACCCAGCTCGACGCGCGCATCGATCAGGGCTACTGGCTGCTCCTGCCGCTGTTGCTGCTGGCCGCCTGCGCCGGCCGGCGCGGCTGGCTGCTGGTGCTGCCCCTGCTGCTGATACTGCCGACGCAGAACAGCTACGCCTTCGGCTTCGACGACCTCTGGCTGCGCCCGGATCAACAAGGCCAGCGCCTGCTCGAGGCGCAGCGCCCGGCCGAGGCGGCGCAACGCTTCGAGAACCCACAGTGGCAAGGCAAGGCGCTCTACGAAGCTGGTGAATATGGCGCCGCCGCCGAGCGCTTCGCCCAGGGCGACGAGGCCCGCGACCACTACAACCGCGGCAATGCCCTGGCCAAGGCCGGTGAACTGGAAGCCGCACTGGACGCCTACGAACAGGCGCTGGAACGGCAACCCGATCTGGCCGTCGCGCAGCACAACAAGGCCCTGGTGGAAGAGGCCTTGCACCAGCGTCAGGCCGAACAGAAGGACGGCGGGCAGACGCAGAAACCGCAGCAGTCACGCAACGACCAGGCGCAAGCCGGTGAGCAGGCCAATCAGAGCCAGGCCGCGCAGTCGGGTGAGTCTGCAGACAATGCAGCCAAGCCCAGCGATGACGCCAAGGCCGACGCTGACCAGCCCCAGCCCGCGCCGAACGAAGATACCCCCGACAGCGACCAGAGCGCCGAGAGCGAGGCCGATGGCCAAGCTACCCCGCAAACACCCATGAGCGATGCCGACCTGGGCACCACCCAGGAGCGCCAGCAGGCGCTGGAACAATGGCTGCGGCAGATTCCCGACGACCCGGGCGAGCTGCTGCGGCGTAAATTCTGGTACGAACAGCAACAGCGTCAGGAACGATCCCGATGAAGCGTCTCGTCAGCCTGCTTTTTCTCTTGCTCCTGGGCGGCCTGGCCCACGCCGACGCGTTCGTCGCCAGCGTCGACCGCACGCACCTGAGCGAAGGCGAGACCGTAGTGCTGACCCTGGAGTCCACCGACCCCACCCGCTTCGGTCGCCCCGACCTCAGCCCGCTGGACGCCGACTTCGAGATTCTCGGCAGCCGCCAGGTCAACCGCCTGACCACCCTCGGCGACACCCCGCGCACGGCGACACGCTGGATCCTCACGCTACAACCCAAACGCAGCGGCCAGGTCGAGATTCCGCCGATCCGCCTGGAAGACGCCGCCAGCCTGCCCATCACCCTGCAGGTCGAGCCTGCCCGGCAAAGCGGCAAGAGCGAGAAGCTGGCACCGGTGTTCATCGACGCCAGCCTCGATCAGGAAAGCGTCTATGTGCAGGCCCAGGCCGTGCTCACCCTGCGCATCTACCACTCGGTGTCGCTGTATGACGACAGCAGCCTGACGCCGCTGCAGATCGACGACGCCCGTGTCGAGCGCCTGGGCGAGCCGCGTACCTACGAGAAGGACATCGGCGGCGTACGCCATGGCGTGATCGAAGTGCGTTATGCCATCTACCCGCAGCGCAGCGGCCAGCTCATCATCCCCGGCCAGGTGTTCAGCGCCACCCTGGTCGAGCGCGGCGGTAACGATTTCAACCCCTTCGGCCCGCGCCCTGGCCGCGTGACGCGGGTCAAGTCGCCGGACATCCCCCTGCAGGTACGCCCCAAACCCGCCGCTTACCCGGCCGACGTGCCCTGGCTACCGGCGCGCGCCCTGGGCCTGGCGGAAAGCTGGAACCCTCAGCCAGAGCAGGCCAAGGTGGGCGAATCCCTGACCCGCAGCCTGACCCTCAAGGTGGATGGCCTGTCCAGCGCACAGTTGCCGCCACTGCCGGCCACTCAGGTCGACGGCCTGCGCCGCTACCCGGATCAACCCCAGCTCAGCGACCAACCCAGTGACACCGGTATGCTCGGCAGCCGCGAGGATCGCGAAGCCCTGGTGCCGAGCCGCAGCGGCAGCTTCGAGCTACCGCCACTGCAAGTGGTGTGGTGGAACACCAAGACCGACAGCCTGGAGCGCACCACCCTGCCAGCGCGCACCCTGCAGGTAGCGGAGAACCCGGCGCTGCAGGTGGACGAGCCGGTCACGCCGATTCCCAGCGAAGTGCAGCGCATGGAAGGTGCCCCGTTGTGGCCCTGGCAACTGGCCTGCGCCCTGCTCGCCCTGACCACCCTGCTCGGCTTCGGCTTGTGGTGGCACGCGCGTCGCCAGCCAGCGATCCTGCGGGCGGCGCAGAGCGGCCCGAGCCCGCGCACCCTGCTCGACGACCTCAAGCGCGCCTGCCTGATGGGCGATGCCCAGGCCACCCGCCACGCCCTCGACGCCTGGGCGCGCCAACAGCCGGAAACCCTGGCGGACATGGCCGCGCGCGACGTGCCGCTGTCCGACGCCCTCGATAGCTTGAATGCTGCGCTGTACAGCGAAACCGGCCAGCAATGGCAAGGTGAGGAATTGTGGAAAGCCATCCGCAGCCTGCCCGCCGCCCAGGAGCCAAGCAGCGCAGCGCCGGAAACCAGCGCCCTGCCGCCCCTGTATCCACGCTAACGGCAAGCCTCACGGCCGACCGCCGCACCAAGACAAGGCGCAAGCCTGCTCTGCGCCCTGAAAAGGCGCAGCCAGCGCCTTATTCTCCTTCCTCCAGCCCATGTCGTCCGTTCAATCCGGCGGCATTCATGTGCTCAATAAAAATTAATTTTGTACACAAAATGCAAACAAAACATGTTCATGCACAGCATTTATGTGTACAAATTCCCTCATAAAAATCCTTTCAGTTAGTCGACCGCCTGTATACAGCAATCTTTTCAGCCGGAAGCGACAAAACGGAACGGAACCTGCAGACAAACCTCCTAAGGGCACCTCTAAAAACATAGGCGAGGCAGGCAGCGCAAGGCAAAAACAGGCGAAGAAAGCACTGGGCCCGCACTCGGGTTTACGTGTTGTAAATGAGCATTCTGAGCCTGTTTTTAACGCAGCGATGGCAACGCAGGTAGTTTTTTGAGGTGGCCTAAACGTCCTTGGGCACAACAATAATCAGGGAGCTGCCATGTCCACCGCCGAAGAGTTCCGCATCAAGCACATCGACCCGACGTTGCACAATGAGGATCTCGCCCCGCTCGCCCCGGAAAAACGCACCTGGGGCTGGTTCGAGATCTTCAACGTCTGGTCCAACGACATTCAGAGCCTGTTCGGCTACACCCTGGCCGCCACCCTGTTCATCTCCTACGGGCTCAATGGCTGGGCGGTGCTGGCCGGCATCGTGCTCGCCGGCTTCATCGTCATGGGCCTGGTGCAGCTCACCGGCAAACCCAGCGTCAAGTACGGCATCCCCTTCCCGGTGTTCGCCCGTGCCAGCATGGGCGTGCGCGGCGCCAACTTCCCCGCGCTGATCCGTGGCATCGTCGCCATCTTCTGGTATGGCGTGCAGACCTACTTCGCCTCCACCGCAGTGGCGCTGCTGCTCAACTCGCTGCTGCAGCCGCAAGACCCGGCCCTCTACCTGGGCCTGACCGCCATCGGCTGGCTGTCCTACGTGATCGTCTGCCTGTTCCAGGTTGGCCTGTTCGTCTGCGGCATGAGCTGGATCACCCGCTTCCTCAACTGGGCCGGGCCGCTGGTCTATGTGGTGATGATCGCCCTGATGCTGCTGATCTGGTACAAGGCCGGGCCGAGCCTGCTCAGCGAACTGGGCAACATCTTCAGCGGCACGGGCGAATACAAGGCCGGCCCGGTAGCCGCCTTCTTCGCCGTGGTCGGCACCATGGTCGCCTACTTCGCCGCGGTGGTGATCAACTACGGTGACTTCGCCCGCTTCGTCAGAAGCGAAAAGCAGATGACCCTGGGCAATTTCCTCGGCCTGCCGGTAAGCCTGGCGTTCTTCTCGCTGATCGCCCTGGTGATCACCGCCGGCACCGTGGTGGTGTTCGGCGAGACGCTGACCAACCCCACCGACATCGTCGCGCGGGTGGACAACCTGGCGCTGACCATCATCGCCGCGCTGACCTTCTTCGCCGCCACCGTGGGCATCAACCTGGTGGCCAACTTCATCCCGCCGGCCTATGACCTGGCCAACCTGGCACCGGCGCATATCAGCGCACGTACCGGCGGCTTCATCACCGCCGCCATCGCCTTCTTCATCGGCGCGCTGTGGGTGGCCTTCATCAGCCATGTCGGCATCGCCGCCTTCGTCGACACCCTGGGCGCAGTGCTGGCCCCGCTGTACGGCATCATCGTCGCCGACTACTACCTGGTGCGGCGGCGCAAGCTCGACCTGCAACAGCTATTCAGCGCCGAAGCCGGCAGCGCCTACCACTTCGATGGCGGCTGGAACCGCAAGGCACTGATCGCCTTCGTCGTCGCCTCGCTGTTCTCCGTCTCCACCGTCTGGCTGCCGGCACTGGCGCAGCTCTCGGGCTATGCCTGGCTGCTCGGCGCCCTGCTCGGTGCCCTGCTGCACTACGGCCTGATGCACGGCCAGGCACGCGCCCTGAAAAACGCCGACGCCCCGGTCTGAAACCGGCGCCGCACGCCCACTCACCGAAACGAGAGCCCTCATGAAGATTCGCGTCATCAACCCCAACACCACTGCCAGCATGACCGAGAAGATCGGCGAGGCGGCCAGCCGTATCGCCGCACCGGGCACGCAGATCGTGGCGAGCAACCCGGTCAGCGGCCCGGTCTCGATAGAAAGCCATTTCGATGAGGCCATCAGTGCCGTCGGTGTGCTCGAGGAGGTGCGCAAGGGCGAGCGCGAGGGTACGGGTGCCTACATCCTCGCCTGTTTCGGTGACCCCGGCCTGCTCGCCGCGCGCGAGCTGACCCGTGCTCCGGTGATCGGCATTGCCGAGGCGGCCTTCCACATGGCCACCCTGATCAGCACCCGCTTCTCTATCGTCACCACCCTGGGCCGCACCGGCATCATCGCCGAGCACCTGCTGCAGAACTATGGCTTCGCCCATCATTGTCGGCGCGTTCGCGCCGCCGAGATTCCGGTGCTGGATCTGGAAGACAGCGGTGACAGCGCGCTGCAGCGGATCATCGACGAATGCCTGCGGGCCAAGGCCGAGGACAACATCGGCGCCATCGTGCTCGGTTGCGGCGGCATGGCCGACCTGACCGCGCAGATCAGCGATGCCGTCGGCCTGCCGGTGGTCGAGGGGGTGACAGCGGCGGTGAAACTGGCCGAATCGCTGGTCAGCCTGGGTCTGGGCACCAGCAAGCATGGCGACCTGGACTTCCCCCGACCCAAGGCCTTCAGCGGCCAGTTCGACTACCTCTCGGGCGGTTGATGACAGACACGCGCCTCGGCTCATCGAGGCGCATGGCCCCTGCCGAGTTAGCAGGCCGTTGGAAAACGTAGGCGACGACTGCATGGATGCAGGAGGTAGAGCGACGCAGGAAGCCAAAGCCGAGGTAATTTTTCAACAGCCTGATAGGGCACGACAAGACAACTACAAGAAAAACCGTTCTGATCCCTCCTGAGAGGCTCCTGCAATGAACAGTGAAAACGTCGTCTCGCAAGCACTCGATTACCCTGAGCAAGCAACCGCCAGCAAGGCCGCGGGGGCGGAGTCCCTGGCTCCGCAGCAGACCCGCATCATGGGCCGGGTGTCTTACCTGCTGGCCTGGTTTGGCGGCTGTGTGTCCATCGGTACCTTCGCCATGGGCTCGAGCATCGTCGGTACCCTCAACCTGTTGCAGGCGACCCTGGCCATCGCCATCGGCTGCTTCATCATCGGTATCGCCCTGGCCATCAATGGCGCCGCCGGCTACAAGTACGGCATCCCCTTCATGGTGCAGGCACGCAGCGCCTTCGGCTTCGCCGGCACGCGCTTCCCCGGGCTGGTACGGGCGGTGCCGGCCATCGTCTGGTACGGCTTCCAGAGCTGGATCGGCGCCGCGGCGATCAACACCGTGTCGGCCTCCATGTTCGGCTTCGACAACCTGGTGTTCTACTTCATCGTCTTCCAGTTGCTGCAGATCGGTCTGTCGATCTTCGGCTTCCAGGGCATCAAGTGGCTGGAGAACGTCGGCAGCGTGTTCATCCTGTTCTCCCTGGTGTACATGTTCTACAGCGTGATCAACCGCTACGGCGAGCAGATCATGAGCAATCTGGTGAACATCGAAGGCACCTGGGGCCTGCCGTTCTGGGGCGCCACCATGCTCTTTCTGGGCATCTACAGCACCATGATGCTCAACGTCAGCGACTACTCCCGCGAGCTCAAGCAAGGCAGCGGCCCAGGCCTGCTGACCACCCTCTACGCCATGTCGATCCTGCCGTGCACCCTGTTCATGGGCCTGATCGGCCTGATGGTGTCCGGCGCCACCGGGGTCAACGACCCGATCCAGGTGTTCGCCAACGCGGTGGACAACACGCCCCTGCTGATCATCACCCTGCTGTTCATCGCCTTCGCCCAGGTGACCACCAACGTGCTGAACAACGTGGTGCCACCGACCTACATCCTGATGGACGTGTTCAAGCTGCCGTTTCGCAGCGCCACCATCATCGTCGGCCTGCTCGCCTTCGCCACCTTCCCCTGGGAGCTGGTCAAGGACGAATCCTCGGCGGGCCTGCAAATCTTCGTGCAGACCTACTCGGCGTTTCTCGGCCCGATCTTCGCGGTGATGGTGGTGGACTACTTCATCCTGCGCCGCCGGCAACTGGACATCGCCAAGCTGTACGACGAGAACGGCCCCTATCGCGGGGTGAACTACGCGGCCATCGCCGCCTCGCTGCTCGGCGCCGGTGTCGCCCTGAGCCTGCCGGCGGTGTCCTGGTACGCCAGCCTGCTCCCCGCCGGGCTGAGCTACTACCTGATGATGCAGTACCTGCCCGCCTGCGCTCGCTTCCGTAGCTGAAGCAGGCCTGCGCCAGGTCTGGCGACCCGGCGCCTTAGGCTCTGTACGAAAAGTCGTCGAGCGAAGGTCAGGCAAGGCGAAATCGCTCGAAGAAGCGCAGTTTACGCGTTGTAAATGAGCATTCTGAGAGCGATTTCAACGCAGCATCACCGAGCGCAGGCACTTTTCGTACAAAGCCTAGCCGCCGGTGACGCTCATAAAGCGCACCACCTGCACCTGCTCGTCGCTGGCGAAGTGGTGCTGCTGCGGCTTGAGGCGCAAGGCATCGACCAAGGCCTGACGCAGGCGCTCGCTGTCCCCCGGATGGCTGCGCAGCAGGCGCTTGAGATCCAGCGCATCGTCATGCCCCAGGCAAAGCACCAGCTTGCCTTCGGCGGTGACCCGCACGCGGTTGCAGTCGCCACAGAAGTTGTGGCTGTGCGGCGAAATGAAACCGATGCGCGTATCGCTATCCGCCACCTGCCAATAGCGTGACGGCCCACCGGTGCTGGCGCTGCTGCGCACCAGGGCATGGCGCTGCTCGATACGCTGGCGCACCTCGTCGCTGCTGCAGAATGTCTGCTCGCGGCTATGGCTGACCACGCTGCCCAGCGGCATTTCCTCGATGAAGCTGATATCCAGGCCTCGGGCCATGGCGAACTCGACCATGTCCAGCACCTCGTCGTCGTTGCGCCCGCGCTGCACCACGCAGTTGAGCTTGATCCGCGCAAAACCGGCCGCCCGCGCCGCCTCGATGCCGGCCAGTACCTGCGGCAGGCGGTCACGCCGGGTGAAAGCGGCGAAGCGCTCGCGTTGCAGCGAATCCAGGCTGATGTTCAGGCGCTTGACCCCAGCGGCACGCAACTGCGGCGCCAGCTCGCTGAGCTGCGAGCCATTGCTGGTGATCGCCAGGTCTTCCAGCTCCTCGCGTTGCCCCAGGCGTTGCAGCAGGCTGAGCAGATTCTTGCGTACCAGCGGCTCGCCACCGGTGATGCGGATGCGCTTCACCCCCAGGCCGATAAAGGCGTCGGCCACGGTGTACAGCTCCTCCAGGGTGAGGATCTGCGCGCGCGGCGCGAAGACCATGTCCTCGCTCATGCAGTAGGTGCAGCGAAAATCGCAACGGTCGGTCACCGACAGACGCAGATAGGTGATGCGGCGACCGAAGGGGTCGACGAGCTGGGTGCTGGACAAAGCCGGACTCCAGAAAATGCGAGATAGAAAGCACAGAGTTTAGAGGCTATCACTCCATCGTGGCGAGCCGGCAACGGCACTCGGCCATAGCCGAAACGGCATATCGAGGAAAACGCAAAGCCTCTGCAGTTACTGACCAAATGCGGTGCACGCCCCTCGCCTTGAGACCGCGCAAAGGCCAGTGCTACCATGCCTTGCCGCCGCCCGGCGGCCAGGGAAATCAAGGGTTTATGACCAGCATTCGCGAGCGTAACAAAGAGCTGATCCTGCGAGCCGCCAGCGAGGAATTCGCCGACAAGGGCTTCGCCGCCGCCAAGACCAGCGACATCGCCGCCAAGGCCGGGCTGCCCAAGCCCAACGTCTACTACTACTTCAAGTCCAAGGAAAACCTCTACCGCGAGGTGCTGGAAAGCATCGTCGAGCCCCTGCTCGCCGCCTCGGCCCCGTTCAACCAGCCGGGCCAGCCTGGCGAAGTACTCACCGCCTACATCCGCTCGAAGATCCGCATTTCCCGCGAACTGCCGCATGCCTCTAAGGTGTTCGCCAGCGAGATCATGCATGGCGCGCCGCACCTGTCGCCACAGCAAACCGAACAGCTCAACGCCCAGGCCAGCCACAACATCGCCTGCATCCAGCGCTGGATCGACCAGGGCCTGATGGCCAGCGTGGATCCCCACCACCTGCTGTTCAGCATCTGGGCCGCCACCCAGACCTACGCCGACTTCGACTGGCAGATTTCCGTGGTCACCGGCAAGGCCAAGCTCGACGACGCCGATTATGAAGCCGCCGCGCAGACCATCATCCGCCTGGTGCTCAAGGGCTGCGAGGTCGCACCTGCGCCGGGCAGCGCCAGTGAGCGGGTAAGCGGCGATTGATGGCTGACGAGCAGCCCGTCTCACCTTGGAGATGACAAAGCGTATGGATAGCAAACGACTCAACGAAACCAGCAAGTTTCTCAGCTATGTGCTCAGGCATGAGCCACAAGCCATCGGCCTGCGACTCGACAGCGAAGGTTGGGCCGATCTCGAATCGCTGATAAGCGCAGCAACCAAGGCTGGGCGGGCCCTGGACAAGGCCTTGATCCAGGCGGTGGTCGACAGCAGCGACAAGAAGCGCTTCAGCATTTCCGCCGATGGCCTGCGCATCCGTGCAGTCCAGGGCCACTCAACCAGCAGCGTGAGCCTGCAACATGTCGAAAGGACGCCACCGGAGTTTCTCTACCACGGCACGGCAACCCGCTTTCTCCAGTCGATTCGACAACAGGGCCTGATCCCGGGCTCGCGCCACCATGTCCACCTGTCGCAGGACATCCCCACCGCCGTTGCGGTAGGCCAGCGTTATGGAAAACCTGTGGTGCTGAAGGTTGCGGCGCAACGCATGCATGCGCAGGGTTTCTGCTTCTATCAGGCGGAGAACGGGGTGTGGCTGACCAGCCATGTGCCCACGGATTTCATCGCAGAAGAAACGCTGTAAACACAGGCTTCAGGTCGCTGCCCCGCGCAGCCTCCCAAACGGCTCAGAAAGTCACGCCAGCGATCAGGGCGATATTGCTGTAGGGCTGGCACTCACCCGTGCGGATCTGCACGCGTGCCGTGCGGCAGGCTGCCTTGAGTTCATCGTGGCTGAGCAGTTGCCGCTCGCCCAGCTCGCCATCTGCCGTCAACGCCTCGATCTCCGCCAGCGCCGGCGGCGCTACCTCCAGGGTTTCGCGGGCCAGCAGATGGCCCTGCACCTGCATTTCGCTGAGCAGCACCTTGAGCGTGGTGACGAAGTCCGGCACGCCGGCCGTCAGCGCCAGGTCGATGCAGGGCGTGCCAGGCGGCACCGGCATGCCGGCGTCGCCGATGACGATGACATCGCCATGGCCGAGACGGGCGATGGCGGCGGAGAGTTCGGCGTTGAGCAGTGGGGTCTTCTTCATGCGGGCAACTCGTGACGATAAGGGATCGAAGGCTGGGCGCCTGGCCGGGTCACCGCCAGGGCTGCGGCTTGCTGGCCCAGGGCGATGGCCGCCGGCAGCGGTTGGCCGGCCGCCAGGGCAGCGGCGAACCCGCCGACGAAGGTGTCGCCGGCTGCCGTGGTGTCCACGGCCTGCACCGGCGTCACGCTGAAATGCCTCTGTTGCTCGGCATCGGCATAAAGCACGCCCTGCGCGCCAAGGGTGATCAGCACGCGGCAAGCGCCGGCCTGCAACAGGCTGTGCGCAGCAAGCTGCGCCGACTGCGGTGAATCCACCGGCATGCCGGTCAGGGCGGCAGCCTCGCTTTCATTGGGAATCAGGTAATCGGCCATGGCGTACCAGTGCGCCGGCAACGGCCCGGCCACGGGTGCCGGGTTGAGGATGACCGTACACCCCGCCTCGCGGCCCACGCGCATGGCGGCCTCGACACTGGCATCCGGCACCTCCAGTTGCACGATCAATACCTGCGCTGCGGCCAGCAGGTGCTGCTGGGCCTCCAGATGCGCAGGCGTCAGCGCGCCATTGCCACCGGCGACGATGACGATGGCGTTCTGTCCGGCATCGTCCACCAGAATCGAGGCGATACCCGTGGGTACGCCATCAACCGTTTCCACGCCCGCGCAATCGATACCCTCCTCGATCAGCCCGCTGCGCAGTTGCTGCCCGTATGCGTCAGCCCCGACGCAACCGATCATCGCCACCTGCGCCCCAAGCCGCGCGGCAGCCACGGCCTGGTTGGCGCCCTTGCCGCCAGCGGCGGTGGCGAAAGCCTGCCCGGCCAGGGTCTCGCCGCCACGCGGCAGGCGTGGCGCGCGCACGATCAGGTCCATGTTCAAGCTGCCGACCACCAGCACTTTGCCTTGCATCTGTCTCTGCCTCAGGGCGCCTTGCGCCCACTGGAATAATGTTCAGCGCTGGACTCGCGGACGATCAGGGTCGGTTCGAGCAGGCGTTGCTCGGCCTCCAACCCCGGCTCACGCACCCGCGCCAGCAGCCGTTGGGCCGCCTGCTCGCCAAGCTGGCCGATGCGCTGGCCCACGGTGGTCAACGCTGGATGCAGGTAACGGCTGACCTCGATGTCGTCGAAGCCCACCAGCGAGAGCTGCTGCGGCACCCTGACCCCACGCTCGGCTGCGGCGCGCAGCACGCCGAGAGCGATCATGTCGTTGCCGGCGAAGATCGCCGTGGGTGCATCGGCGCTGCTCAGCAGCGCCTGCGCAGCGGCGTGCCCACCCGGGCTGGTGAAAGCGCAGTCCACCACCGGCAACGCCTCTATGCCCGCCTCGCTCAGGGCGCGTCGATAACCGGCCACGCGCAACTGCACCACCTGGGTACTGGCCGGCCCGCCAATGCAGGCGATACGCCGGTGCCCCAGCTCCAGTAGATGCCGGGTCGCCAGGTAACCGCCGAGCTCATGGTCGACCTGCACGCGATCGGCCTGCACCCCGTCCAGGGAACGGTCGACCAACATCAGCGGCACCTTTACCGCCGCCAGCGCCTGGGCGAAGGCCGGGTCGCTGGCCACGGTGGCGACGATCAGCCCGTCGATGCGCCGCTCCAGCAGCACCCGCAGGTAACGCAACTGCTTGTCGCCGTCGTCATCGGAGTTGCACAGGATCACGCTGTAACCGTTGCGCTCGGCGTGGTCTTCGATGCCCCGCGCCAGCTCGGCGAAATAGGGGTTGCTGGCGTTGGGCACCAGCAGGCCAATGGTGCCGGTGGCGCGCACGCGCAGCGAACGGGCCACGCCGCTGGGCACATAGCCCAGTTCGGCGATGGCCGCCTCCACCTTGCGCCGCACCTGATCGCTCACCGGGCGGGTGCCGTTGACCACGTGTGACACCGTGGTGAAGGAAATACCGGCCAGTGCGGCGACGTCCTTGATGGTGGCCATGCGTGCTCAGGCCCGACGTTTGGCGCGGTAGCTGCGGTAGGTGTCGAGGATCACCGCCACCACGATCACCGCGCCGGTGATGATGCGCTTGGTCGGCTCGCTGGCGCCGATCTGCGCCAGGCCCGCCGCCAGCACGGAGATGATCAGCACGCCGAAGAAGGTGCTGATCACCGAACCACGCCCGCCCATCAGGCTGGTGCCGCCGATCACCACGGCGGCGATCACCTGCAGCTCCAGGCCGGAACCGGCGTTCGGGTCAGCCGCTTCCAGGCGGGAAATCTGAAACAGCGCCGCCAGGCCGGCGAGCAGGCCCATCAGGGCGAACACCGACACCTTGTAGGGTTTGGGGTTGATTCCAGCCAGGCGTACGGCCTCTTCGTTGGTGCCAATGGCCACCAGGTAGCGACCAAACACGCTGCGGGTCAGCAGCAGGTGCGCGGCGGCAATCACCAGCAGAGCGATGACGAAGGACGGCGAGATGCCGGCGGCGAACGGCGTCGACAACCAGGCATAGGCATCGCCGATATAGGCGGTGCGCGAATCGGTAAGCTGATAGGCCACACCACGGGCCATCTCCAGTACGCCGAGGGAGACGATGAACGAGGGAATGCCCCAGGCCACGGTGATGATGCCGGTTACGCTGCCGGCCAATGCCGCGCAAGCCATGCCCAGCAGCGCGGCGGGCAGGATGCCCCAGCCAAAGCCAAGGGTGGCCACGCTGACCACGGCTGCCGCCAAGGCCAGCACCGAGCCCACCGACAGGTCGATGCCGCCGATGATCAGCACCAGGGTCATACCCACCGCCAGTACCATCAGGTCGGGAATCTGGTTGGCCAGGGTGGTGAAGGTGGCGTAGGAGAGAAAATGGCTGCTCAACGAAGAAAACAGCACGATCATCGCCAGCAACGCGCCAGCCAGGCCGAGGTAGGTGCCCAGGCCCTGATGCAGGCCACTGCGTTTGGCGGGCATGGCGGATGGAGTGGTCATCGGGAAAGCTCCTGTAACGGGGGAACGGCCTCGTCGAGCAAGGCCTCGCGGCTGCGATAGCCGGCGAACGCGGCAGCCAGCAGACGATCCTGGCTCCAGTCGTCGCGGTCGAAGGTTTCGATCAGGCGGCCGGCCGACATCACGCCGATGCGGTCGCAAATCAGCATCAGCTCACGCAGGTCACTGGACACCACCACCAGCGCCTTGCCCTGGCGCGCCAGCTCGCCGAGCAGGCCGTAGATCTCGAACTTGGCACCAACATCGATGCCACGGGTCGGCTCGTCGAACAGCAGCACCTGGCAGTCACGCTCCAACCAACGGCCAATCACCACCTTCTGCTGGTTGCCACCGGACAGCTCGACCACGGCCTGCTGGCCACCATTGCAACGGATGCGCATGGCATCGATATGCCGCTGCGCCAGCGCCTGTTCGGCCGCCGGGCGCAGCACGCCGTGCCGGGAAACCGCCGGCATGTTACCCAACGCCAGGTTGGCGGCAATCGGCTGGCCGAGCAGCAGGCCTTCGCCCTTGCGGTCTTCGGTGATCAGGGCGATGCCGTGGCGTACCGCTTCGGCGGGCGAACGCACCTGCACCGGCACAGGCGGGTTACCGATGGCTACCTGGCCGCTGTCGGCACGGTCGGCGCCGTAGATCAGACGCAGCAATTCGGTACGACCGGCGCCGATCAGCCCGGAAATGCCGTAGATCTCCCCTGCCCGCACGCTGAACGACACCTCGTCCACCTTGCCGCGCCGGCTGAGCTGGCTCACCTGCAATAGTGGCGCGCCGATCTGCCGCTCACCCAGGTCGATGGCGTCGCCGACCTCGCGGCCCACCATCAGGGTGACCAGCTCGTCGCTGCTGTAGCGGTCGATGGCTTCCACCGCCACCAGTTGCCCATCGCGCAGCACGGCCACGCGCTGCGCCACCTTGGCCAGCTCTTCGAGGCGGTGGGAGATGTAGACGATGGCCACACCAGCGGCACGCAAGCGCTGAATCTGCTCGAACAGCAGATCCACCTCGCGGGCGGTGAGCATCGCCGTGGGCTCGTCCAGCACCAGCACGCGGCAGTCACCGATCAGGTTGCGGGCGATCTCCACCATCTGCTGATGGCCGACACCTAGCGCCGACACCGGCGTATCCGGATCCACCGCCTCCAGGCCGACCCGGGCCATGGCCTCACGGGCCATCTCGCGTAGGCGACCACGGGCAATCCAGCCAGCGCGGCTGGGCAGGTTGTCGAGAAACAGGTTCTCGGCCACGGTCAGGGTGGGCAGCAGGTTGAGCTCCTGCAGCACCATACGCACGCCGAGGCGCTCGGCCTCGCGGCGGCTGGCCGGCGCATAGGGCTGGCCGAGAAAACTCAAAGAGCCGGTGGTCGGCTGCTCCAGCCCGCAGAAAATCTTGGAAAGGGTACTTTTGCCGGCGCCGTTCTCGCCGGTCAGCGCCAGCACTTCACCGGCGCGCAGCTCCAGCTCGACCCCGCCCAGCACGGGCTGAGCGTAGGTCTTGCCGATATTGCGGGCGGCGAGAACGGTCTCGCCGGCCACTACCGCGTGGGTCACGGTTTGGTCACGAGTTCGACCGGAGTTTCGATCACGCCGTCTTTCGCGCCGGTGGGCTCACCCTTGACCAGCTTGAGCGCCGCTTCGATGCCGAACACCGCCTGGCGCGCGGCGAACTGGTCGGCGGTAGCGAGCACGCGGCCATCCTCGAGCATCGGCTTGATGGCGTTGATGTTGTCGTAACCGACCACCTGCACCTGGCCCTTCTTGCCCGCCGCACGCACGGCCGACACCGCGCCGAGGGCCATGCTGTCGTTACCGGCCAGCAGTGCCTTGAGGTTCGGGTACTCATTGAGCATGGCCGAGGCCACGGCGTTGCCGCGGTCGATCTCCCAGTTGCCAGACTGCACGCTGACGATCTTCATGCCAGCCGCTTCCATCGCATCCTTGAAACCGGCAGTGCGCTGCTGGGCATTGGTGGTGGTGGAAACGCCTTCGATGATGCCGACCTCGTCACCGGCCTTGAGCTTTTCCTTGGCCAGGTATTCACCCACCAGACGCGCGCCCTTGCGGTTGTCCGGGCCCACGAAGGGCACGTCCAGGCCTTTGCTCTTGACCACTTCGGGGTCGAGGCGGTTATCGATGTTGACCACCTTGATGCCCGCGTCGCTGGCCTTCTTGATCACCGGCACCAGGGCCTTGGAGTCGGCCGGCGCAATGACCAGGGCATCGACCTTGGACACGATCATCTGCTCGACGATGCGAATTTGCGCCGAGGTGTCGGTTTCATCCTTGATGCCATTGGCGACCAGCTCGAACTGATCGGGATGTTCCTTCTGATAGGCCTTGGCGCCGTCCTCCATGGTGCGGAAGAACTCGTTGGCCAGCGACTTCATCACCAGCGCCACACGCGGCGGCTCGCCTTCGGCGGCATATGCAGTGGAAAGGCTGACAAGAGCGGCGGCGCCAAGAGCGATGGCGGCGCAGAGACGGGCAGGACGGAAACCGGACATGAGGGAGTACTCCGTGGTTATTGTCGTTCTTATCGATACGCAAACGTTTGCGAGAGGCAGAAATTATGAAATGGACGGTGCCTTGTCAAATTTTCGTGAGGGGAACAACACGGCGCCACGGCACATCGGAGCGCGCGAACGCCAGGGAGCAATGGGAGATACCCCCGTGTAAGCTTGCCAAGGTCTGCATGGCTGGACTTGCGGCACAACCTGCCTAGCGAATTTCGGCACATGCACAGCACACTCATAGCCATCACCACTGAACGAAAGCAGGAGTTCGCCAATGAGCGCTCGAATGCTGGCTATCCAGGCCGATATCACCACGTTGAAGGTCGATGCCATCGTCAATGCCGCCAATTCATCGCTACTGGGTGGCGGTGGCGTGGACGGCGCCATCCACCGCGCAGCCGGTAACGAGCTGCTACACGAATGTCGCCTACTCGGCGGTTGCAAAACAGGGGAAGCCAAGCGCACGCGCGGTTATCGCTTGCCCGCCGCGTTCATCATCCATACCGTCGGGCCGGTCTGGCACGGCGGCAGCGAGGGTGAACCCGCCCTGCTCGAAGCCTGCTATCGCAACGAATTGCACCTGGCTGCCGAATGTAGCGCCCGCTCCATTGCCTTTCCCAGCATCAGCACCGGCATCTACGGCTACCCCATCGAAGCTGCGGCCCGCCTGGCCGTGACCACGGTTCATGAGGAACTGGCCCGCCATCCAGGGATCGACGAAGTGCTGTTCTGCTGCTTCTCGGCCAGCGATCTGGCGATCTACCAGCAGGTACTGGCCGAGCAGCAGCATTGAATCAGCGCGGCAACGGTGCATCCTCGGGCAGGATGCCCTGCTCGCGCAGCGCCTGCCAGAAGCCCGCGGGAATCGCCGCCTCCAGCAGGCGCACATACTGCGCCGGGCGAGCCGGGGTAGCACTGCCGGGGATGACCGATTGCACCACCGGGTTGGCCAGGCAGAACTGCATCGCCGCCGCGCGGATATCGACACCAAAGCGCTCGCCCAGCACCTGCAGTTGCTCGGTCTTGCGGCGGATGTCTTCGGGGATGCGGTCGTACTCATAATGCTCGCCGCCAGCCAGCACCCCCGAATTGAACGGCCCGCCGACGACGATGCCGACATCACGCCGGGCGCATTCGGGAAACAGGGTATCCAGCGCTTCACGGTGATCGAGCAGCGTGTAGCGCCCTGCCAGCAGGAACACGTCCGGGTCGGCCTGCTCCAGCGCCAGACGACAGGGCTCGACCAGGTTCACGCCAAGGCCCCAGCCACGGATCATGCCCTCTTCGCGCATGCGGGTAAGCGCCACCGCCGCTCCCTGCATGGCCTCGGCGAAGTATTCGCGCCATTTGGGGCCGTGCTGGTCTTCGGAAACGTCATGGATGAACACCACATCGAGGCGATCCACGCCCAAACGCTCCAGACTGCTCTCGATGGAGCGCCGCGCACCGTCGGCCGAGTAATCGATCACCCGACGGTTGGGTAGCTCCTGGGTAAAGGGCTTGGCGTTCTCGGGTTGATTGGCTGGCTGCAACAGCCGGCCCACCTTGCTGCTTAGCACGAACTGGTCGCGCGGCTTGCCGCTGAGCAATTTGCCGAAGCGCATTTCCGATAATCCCGCGCCGTAATGGGGCGAAGTGTCGTAGTAGCGAATACCGGCCTGCCAGGCGTTTTCCAGGGTGGCCTGAGCCTGCTCTTCGGGTACCGCCTTGAACATGTTGCCGAGCGGCGCGCCACCGAAGCCGAGCGTTGGGAGCGTGATACGCATGCTGCCTCCTGTTCATGGGTGTGTTTGCTGAGGACAGGAACAGGCGACCATTCGTTCGGCCGTTGTGCTCGACCGCTCGTCACACCGGAGAGGAAATCCGACAGACACTCCCTCCCTTGCCCTGCCAGTCGCTTCCTGCCTAGGCTGTGCCCCTTCGCCCACTTAGGACATGGCCATGGATAAGCAGCAGAGCTGGCGTCAACGCCTCTACATCATCATTTTCGAGACCAGTACGCCGGCGGCGCAGCGCTTCGACAATTGGCTGCTGGTGACCATCCTGGCCAGCCTGGTGGTGGTGATGCTCGATAGCGTCGAGCGCTTCCATAGCCAGCACGCCGAGCTGTTCAGCGCGCTGGAGTGGTTCTTCACCGCCCTGTTCGCCATCGAATATGGTTTGCGCCTGTACTGCTCACCCAAACCCATGCGCTATGCCTTCAGCTTCTTCGGCCTGGTGGATCTGCTCGCCGTGCTGCCGGCCATCCTGGCGCTGGTGTTCGCCGATGCGCAGTACCTGATGATCGTCCGCGCCATCCGCATGATCCGTATCTTCCGCGTGCTCAAGCTGCGCCAGTACCTGAACCAGGCCAACTTCCTGCTGGTGGCGTTACGCGGCAGCCGGCAGAAGATCGTGGTCTTCCTGGTCACGGTGTCCACCCTGGTCACGGTGTTCGGCGCGCTGATGTATGTGATCGAGGGGCCGAGCAACGGCTTCACCAGCATTCCCATCAGCATCTACTGGGCGGTGGTGACACTGACCACGGTGGGCTTTGGCGACATCACCCCACAGACACCCGTGGGCCAGATGCTGGCGACCATGGTGATGATCACCGGCTATTCGATCATCGCCGTGCCCACCGGCATCTTCACCGCCGAGCTGGCCAACGCCATGCGCCAGGACGGCTCGATGGAGCATGACTGCCCGCACTGCCGCAAACCCTTTCACGAACACAGCGCAGCCTTCTGCAACCGTTGCGGAGGGCCGCTGTTCAGTCGCAAGCACGAGGACGTGGACACAGCTTGAAGTAAAACCATGGGCCCCATGCGTGGTCTGAAAGGCGCTCACTGAGCTATAACACCGCCTTTTTAGCTGAAGGATGCGCCTGATGGCAGTCACCACCAACAATGCCACGGCACCAGCCAAGGCTGCCTGGATCGGTCTGATCCTGGGGCCCTTGCTCCTGCTGGTGTGCTTGATCACCGACCCGCCCAGCGGCTTGTCCGCCACCGCCTGGGCCACCGTTGGCCTGACGCTGCTGATGGCCACCTGGTGGTCGACCGAGGCCATTCCGATTCCGGCCACCTCGCTGTTACCGATCCTGCTGGTACCCGCCCTGGGCATCGACAGCCTCAACGCTGCCACCGCCCCCTACGCCAGCCCGACCATCTACCTGTTCCTCGGCGGCTTCATCCTCGGCCTGGCCATGGAGCGCTGGAACCTGCACAAGCGCATCGCCCTGATGACCCTGCTGGCAGTAGGCAGCAAGCCGAGCCGGCAGATCGCCGGTTTCATGCTGGCCACCGCCTTTCTCAGCATGTGGGTGAGCAACACCGCCACCACCATCATGATGCTGCCCATCGGCCTGTCGGTGATCGGCCTGCTGGCGGGCGAACAGGCTGCCAGCAACGCCGAGCGTGAACGTTTCGCCACCGCCCTGCTGCTGGCCATCGCCTATGCCGCCAGCGTCGGCGGTATCGCCACTCTTATCGGTACGCCGCCCAATGCCCTGCTCGCGGCCTTCCTCGAGGAAAATTACGAGGTGCAGATCGGCTTCGGCCAGTGGATGCTGATTGGCTTGCCGGTGGCGAGCCTGATGCTGGTATTCATCTGGTGGTGGCTGACCCGTGGCGGTTTCAACCTGGCCGGGCACGACAGCACGCAACTGATCCGCAACGAGTTGACCGAGCTCGGCCCCTTGAGCCGTGGCGAGAAACTGGTGGCCCTGGTATTCGTGATCACCGCACTGGCCTGGGTGTTCCAGCCGCTGATCGGCGACTGGGTGCCAGGGGTCAATGACACCAGCATTGCCATCGCCGCGGCGCTAGCCTTGTTCATCATCCCGGTGGACAGCAAGCAGCGCGTGTTCCTGATGAATTGGGAAAGCGCCAGCAAACTGCCCTGGGGCGTGTTGCTGCTGTTCGGTGGCGGCCTGTCCCTGGCCGGGGTGATCCGCAGCACCGGCCTGGCCGAGTGGATCGCGCAGAGCCTCGGTGCGCTGGGCGCACTGCCGGTGATCGCGATGATCGGCGTGGTGGTGCTGGTGATCATCTTCCTTACCGAAGTGACCTCCAACACCGCCACCGCAGCCGCCTTCCTACCGCTGCTGGGCGCCCTGGCGGTGTCGCAAGGCATGCCTGCCGAGCTGCTGGCGATTCCCGCCGCCATCGCCGCGAGCTGCGCCTTCATGATGCCGGTGGCGACGCCGCCCAATGCCATCGTGTTCGGCACCGGGCATATGCGCATCCAATCGATGATCAAGGCCGGCTTCGCCCTCAACCTGTTCGGGGTGCTGCTGGTGACGGTGATCAGCTATCTGCTGGTGGGGCTGATCTGGGCGCATTGAGCCGGACTCAGCAGAGATGACAACGGCGCCTGCGGGCGCCGTTGTCATATCGCGTGTTTGCCGAGTTTCGCCTCAACGATTCTGGTAATGCCGAAACAAGCCCGGCGGAATACCCGAGCTATCGGTTTCCGTCCAGGGGCCAGCGGCTTGCGGCGACCAGCTCCAGCCGCCATTCCAGCGGTAGAAGATGCGCTCGCGGTAGAACAGATCATGCGCACCCTCCACCACATAGACGCCCAATGCCGGGCTCCAGTGGCTCTTGACCCCGGGCGGCGGTGCGTAGCGCGGGTGCGCCGGTTGCTGCACATCAGGCGCGGGGGAACCCGGTGCCCCTGGCTGCAGGCCGGCACAGCCGGCCAGCGCCAGGCTCAGCGTGCACAGCAGCGCCAGTCGTTTCATTGTGCCTTGGCCTCGGGACTGTCGATCAACAGCTTCTGCACATCACCGGCGCTGCTGGAGACCGGCCCGACCTGCCCCGTCCATTCGCCCTGGGTGGCATTGCCGGCCCGCGAAACACGGGCCACCAGTTGCACCTGGTCGAATCGGGAAAGCTTCAGCTCCGGCATCATCGCATCGACATCGGACAGGCTGACCTGCGCCGGCAGGTCGGACACCTTCAGGCGCTTGACCGCCAGTGGCATGGGCGGGCCGCTGAGGGCACGGGCGAAGATGAACACGGCATCGTCCGGCTTGACCTGCGCCTGCACCTCGGGCGCCAGCGAGACGCTGACCTCCAGGGCCTGTACCTTGGCCGCAGGCTCGCTGGCAGCGCTGGCTTGCTCGCCCTCGCCGATCTGCTGGCGGGCACGCTCGATGCCGCTGGCGATGGCGGCACGCGACGGATCCTGCTCGGGCAATACCGCGACCAGGCGCTCCCAGTAGCGCACGGCATCGGCATAGCGCTGGCTTTCGTAGGCGGCGATACCGAGCAGGCCGAGGCTGGTGACTTCTTCCGCATCCGCCTTCAGCGCCTCGTCGGTCAGCGCCTGCAACTGCGCGTTCCACTGCTTGCCATTGGCGAAGTACAGCGCCTGGGCCCACTGCCCGAGCAGCTCGGGCGCGCGGCCTGCCAGGCCCACCGCTTTCTCGAAGGCCTTGGCGGCGTCGGCGGCACGATCCTGCGCCATGTAGGTACGGCCGAGGAAGTACCAGGCTTCGGCGGACTCCGGCTGCTCCTGCACCGTACGCTCCAGGCGGGCGGTCATTTCCTCGATGCTCTGCGGTTGCTGCGCAGCCATTTCGCGGGCCTGCTGCAATTGCTCCAGGGCGCCCCAGTGCATGTACAGACCCACGCCGAGCACCGGCACCAGGATCGCCGCCAGCAGCGGAATCTTGCTGCCCAGCACGCTGCTACGGCGCTGCATGCCTTCGGTGTCGGTGAGCAGCTCGCGCGCAGCCTCGGCACGGCCGGCTTCCAGCCCGGCATCGTCGAGCACGCCGCGCTGGTGCTGGGTCTGCAGCTCCTGCAGGCGCTCCTGATAGAGGGTGACGTTGAGGGCGGTACGGTCTTCCTCGGCCTGCAGCTTGCGCACGCGCAGCACGGGGATCAGCAGGAAGGCCAGGGCAGTGAGCAACAGCAGCCCGGCGGGTAACCAGAAATCGATCATCGGTCTTTCTTGTCCTGAGAGGCTTGTTCGAGCAGTGCGGCGAGGCGCTGCTTTTCGTCAGTGCTGAGGCCATTGTCCGGGCGCGCTTTCTGGCCACGGCGGCGCAGGACGATCACCCCGAGCACGCCGAAGCCGATCAGCAGCAGGCCGGCCGGGCCGTACCAGAGCAGCAGGGTGCGGCTGGTCACGGGCGGGTTGTAGAGAACGAAGTCACCGTAGCGGGCGACGAGAAAATCGATGATCTGCGCGTCCGTCTTGCCCGCTTCGAGCATCTGGTAGACCTCGTTGCGCAGATCCATGGCGATCGGCGCATTGGAGTCGGCGATGTTCTGGTTCTGGCACTTGGGGCAGCGCAGTTCCTCGACCAGCGTGCGATAGCGCTCACGCTCCGCCTCGTTGGCGAACTCGTAGGTGTCGATGGCGGCATGGGCGCTGGCCAGCAGGCCCAGCGCCAGACCAGTGGCGATCAGCAGGCGCTTCATTGCTGGGCCTCGTCGACCAGTTGCTGGTAGATCGGCGCCAGTTGTTCGCGCCAGATGCGCTCGTCGATGGCGCCGACGTATTTGTGGCGGATGATGCCCTTGGCATCGATGAAGAAGGTTTCTGGCGCGCCATAAACCCCCAGATCCAGCCCCAAGGTGCCCTTGGCATCCTCGATGTTGAGCTGGTAAGGGTTGTGCAGGTCACGCAGCCACTTCTGCGCAGGCTCACGTTCATCCTTGTAGTTGATGCCATGAATGACCACGCCGGCTTCGGCCAGTTTGTTCAGTACCGGATGCTCATGGCGGCAGGATGGGCACCAGGTGCCCCAGACATTGACCAGCGCGGGCTTGCCCTTGAGGTCGGCCTCGGTCAGGGTACGGGATGGATCGGTCACCGACGGCAGGCTGAACGCCGGGAACGGCTTGCCGATCAGCGCCGAAGGCAGCTCGGACGGATCGAGGAACAGGCCGCGATAGAGGAACACGGCCATCGCCAGAAACGCCAGCAGCGGCAGCAGCAGTAACAGACGTCTCATGCGGTTGCCTCCATGCCCAGTGCTTCGCGCACCCGGGTTCTGACCTTGATGCGATAGCGCTTGTCGGCAGCGGCGAGAAGGCCACCGAAGGCCATCAGCAGGCCGCCGAGCCAGATCCAGCGCACGAAGGGCTTGATATGGATGCGCACGGCCCAGGCGCCCTGCTCCAGCGGCTCACCGAGAGCGACGAAGAGGTCACGGGTGAAGCCGGCGTCGATGCCCGCCTCGGTCATGGTGGCCTGCTGCACGGTGTACAGGCGTTTTTCCGGGTGCAGCACCTTGATCTGCCGCTCGCCGTCGAAGACGCGCACCGTGCCCTTGTCGGAAATGAAGTTGGGGCCTTCGTGATGCACGGCACCCTCGAACTGGAAACGATAGCCGCCCAGCTCCACCGAATCGCCCGGCGCCATACGCAAGTCACGCTCGTAGCTGCCCAGGCTGGTGAGCACCACGCCGAGGGCGCAGAAGGCGAAGCCGAAATGCGCCAGTTGCATGCCCCAGTAGCTGCGACCCAGGCTCGGCAGGCCCTTGAGCAGGCCTTTGTGACGGGTCTTGTCGAGTACATCGCGCACGCCAGCCAGAACCACCCAGAAGGCCAGCAGGCAGACTGCTAGCACCGCCCAGTGGAAATCGCCATGGAGGAAGGTGGCGATCACGGCCAACACCGCGCTGGCCACCAGTACCGGGGTCAGCATGCTGCCCAGCCATTTCAGCGGGGTGTCCTTCCAACGCACCAGCACACCCACGGCGATCACCGCCATCAGCAGCGCCATCAGCGGCAGGAACAGAGCATTGAAGTAAGGCGGGCCGACCGACAGCTTGGCACCGGTCAGGGCATCGAGCACCAGCGGATAGAGCGTGCCGAGCAGAATCATCGCGGCGGATACCACCAGCACGATGTTGTTCACCAGCAGCAGCGTCTCGCGCGACCACAGGCCGAAGCCCACCTGGCTGCGCACCACAGGCGCGCGCAGCGCAAACAGCGCCAGCGAACCGCCGACCACCACCAGCAGGAAGGCGAGGATGAACACGCCACGCTCCGGGTCGGTGGCGAAGGCGTGCACCGAGGTCAACACGCCGGAGCGCACCAGGAAGGTACCGAGCAGGCTGAGGGAGAAGGCGGCGATGGCCAGCAGCACGGTCCAGCTCTTGAACACACCACGCTTCTCGGTCACCGCCAGCGAATGGATCAGCGCGGTGCCCACCAGCCAGGGCATGAACGAGGCATTCTCCACCGGATCCCAGAACCACCAGCCGCCCCAGCCCAGTTCGTAGTAGGCCCACCAGGAACCGAGAGCGATACCGATGCCAAGGAAAGCCCAGGCGACTATGGTCCAGGGCCGCGACCAGCGCGCCCAGGCGGCGTCCAGCTTGCCGCCGAGCAACGCGGCGATGGCGAAGGCGAAGGCCACGGAGAAGCCGACATAGCCCATGTACAGCATCGGCGGATGCACGATCAGGCCGAAGTCCTGCAGCAGCGGGTTGAGGTCACGACCGTCGACCGGCACGTTGGGCAGCAGGCGCTCGAAGGGGTTGGAAGTGATGATCAGGAACAGCAGGAAGCCGACGCTGATCATGCCCATCACCGCCAGCACGCGAGCCAGCATTTCCTCTGGCAGATGGCGCGAGAAGATCGACACGGCGAAAGTCCAGCCCCCCAGGATCAGCGCCCACAGCAGCAAGGAGCCCTCATGCGCGCCCCACACGGCGCTGAACTTGTAGTACCAGGGCAGCGCCGTGTTGGAGTTGTGCGCCACGTAGGCGACGGAGAAATCGTCCACCATGAACGCGTAGGTCAGACAGCCGAAGGAGAATGCCAGGAAGGCGAACTGCCCCCAGGCCGCCGGCTGCGCCAGGCTCATCCACTGGTGGTCGCCACGCCAGGCACCGATCAGCGGCAAGGTGGCCTGCACCAACGCCAGGCACAGGGCCAGGATCATTGCCAGTTGGCCGAGCTCGGGGATCATTGCGCGTTCTCCTGCTGGTAACCCTGCTTGCCGGCAGTCGCCGCGTCGTGCTGCTGTTTCATCCCACTCTTTTCCAGCGCCTGCATCACTTCCGGCGGCATGTAGTTCTCGTCGTGCTTGGCCAGCACCTCGTCGGCCACCAGCACGCCGTCGCCGTTGACCCGGCCGAGGGCGACGATGCCCTGCCCTTCGCGGAACAGATCCGGGAGGATACCGTGGTAACGGATGGTCACCTCATGGGCGCCATCGGTGACCACGAAGTCCACTTCCAACGAATCGGCCGAGCGCTTCACCGAGCCCTCCTCGACCAGGCCACCGGCGCGGATGCGGGTGCCTTCCGGCGCTTCGCCGTTGGCAATCTGCGTCGGCGTGTAGAACAGGTTGATGTTCTGCTGCAGCGCACTGAGCGCCAGTGCCACGGCGATGCCCACACCGCAGAGGATGGCCAGAACGATGTACAGGCGTTTCTTGCGAACCGGATTCACTTGGACTTCTCCCGGCGCAAACGGCGCGCCTCGTCTTGCAGGTAACGGCGGCGCGCCAGGATCGGCAATGCCACATTCAACGCCAGAACCACCAGGCTGATGCCATAGGCGCTCCAGACGTAGGCGCCATGGGTGCCCATGGCAAGGAATTCGGCGAACGAGGAAAAGCTCATGCGCGCCCCTCCACCAGCTTCTGCACTTCGGCCTTCACCCAACTGCTGCGCGACTCGCGCTTGAGCACTTCCAGACGCATGCGATAGAGCAGCACGGCGCCGAAAAAGCAGTAGAAACCCAATACCCCGAGCAACAGCGGCAACCACATTTCAACGGGCATGGCGGGCTTCTCGGTGAGCTTGAAGGTGGCGGTCTGGTGCAGCGAGTTCCACCACTCCACCGAGTACTTGATGATCGGAATGTTGACCACGCCGACGATGGCCAGCACGGCGCAGGCCTTGGCCGCGCTGTCGCGGTTGCTGATGGCGTTGCCCAGGGCAATGACGCCGAAGTAGAGGAACAGCAGGATCAGCATGGAAGTCAGGCGCGCGTCCCACACCCAGTAGGTGCCCCAGGTCGGCTTGCCCCAGATGGCGCCGGTGATCAGCGCGATGAAGGTCATCCAGGCGCCAATAGGCGCGGCCTGCTGCAGGGCCACGTCGGCCAGCTTCATCTTCCACACCAGGCCGACCAGGCCGGCGACGGCGAGCATGACGTAGATCGACTGCGCCAGGAAGGCGGCCGGCACATGGATGTAGATGATGCGGAAGCTGTTGCCCTGCTGGTAGTCCGGTGGCGCGAAGGCCAGGCCCCAGACCAGGCCTGTGATGATCAACAGCATGGCGGCGACGCTGAGCCAGGGCAGCCAACGACCGCTCATCTCATAGAACCACTTGGGCGAACCCCATTTGTGAAACCACGTCCAGTTCATTCGCTCGACTCATCATCTACACGTAGCCCGGAGGAACTCCGGGGAGGCTATCGAGAGCTCCCGGATTGCATCCGGGCTACATCACGGTTCGTTCTTATTCGCCAACGCTGATGGTCAGGCCGGCGGCAATCGCAAAAGGTGTCAGGGTCACCGCCAGGGCAGTGAGGCTCGCCAGCCACAACAGGTGGCCGCTCGCCGGCAATCCTTGCAGGGCCGCCTGCAATGCTCCGCTACCGAGAATCAGCACCGGGATGTACAGCGGCAGAATCAGCAGCGCCAGCAGCAGGCCGCCGCGCTTGAGGCCGACGGTGAGCGCTGCGCCCACCGCGCCAAGCAGGCTCAGCACCGGAGTGCCGAGCAGCAGGGAGATCAGCAGCACCGGCAGGCAACGCCCGGGCAAACCGAGCATCAAGGCCAGCAAGGGCGCCAGCAATACCAGCGCCAGGCCGCTGAACAGCCAGTGTGCCAGCACCTTGGCCAACACCAGAAGAGGCAGGGGGTGCGACGAAAGGACCCACTGCTCCAGCGAGCCGTCCTCGAAATCACTGCGGAACAGCCCGTCCAGCGAGAGCAGCACGGCCAACAGCGCCGCCACCCAGACCAGGCCAGGGGAAAGGGTTTGCAACAATTGCGTCTCCGGCCCCACCGCCAGAGGGAACAGGGCGATGACGATGGCGAAGAACACCAGCGGGTTGGCCAGATCCGACGGACGACGGGCCAGCAAACGCATCTCGCGACTGAGCAATTGAGTGAAGACGTTGCTCATGCGGCGTGCTGCCCCAGATCGAGTTCGCGGTAGGTAGCCGGCTTGTGCTGCAGGCTGTGATGGGTGGTCAGCACCACCACGCCGCCACGCTGGCAATGGCTGGCCAGGTGCGCTTCGAGCTGCGCCACGCCGTGTTTGTCCAGCGCGGTGAAGGGCTCGTCGAGCACCCACAGTGGCGGTGTGTCATCCAGATACAGGCGCGCCAGGGCCACACGGCGCTGCTGGCCGGCGGACAGGGTGTGGCAGGGCACGTCCTCGAAACCGCGCAGGCCAACCGCTTCCAGCGCCTGCCAGATCGCCTCGCGGCTGGCCGGGCGATGCAGGGCGCAGAGCCAGGCGAGATTCTCTTCAGCCGTGAGCAGGCCCTTGATGCCGGCAGCATGGCCGATCCAAAGCAGATTGCGCGCCAGTTCGCCGCGCTGCTCGGCCAGCGCCCGTCCCTGCAGCAGGATGTCCCCGGCGGTCGGTTGACGCAGCCCGGCTATCAGGCGCAGCAGGCTGGTCTTGCCGCTGCCGTTGGGGCCGCTGATCTGCAGCATGTCGCCACTGTCGAGGCGAAACGCCAGATGCTCGAAGAGCATGCGCCAGTCCCGCTCACAAGAGAGCGCCACGGCTTCGAGAAGAGGAACGGAAGAGGTCATCGATACCTGGCAGGGTTCAAGTCGGCGATGGTTCGGCCGCTATACTGAGGCGTGCCGGAAGCGCTGTACGCAACGGGGCGGCATTATACATGTCACAGCACGGCACCCGCAGTCGGCATTTTCGACAGGGTGTGAATCGCGTAGGGTGAACCCAGTAGCGCGCCCATGCAAACAGACAAACCGGTCATAGCGCGTACTCGCGCAGCAGTACGCCACCCGACACCTGAGAACCCATGAGCGAGATCAGCAGCCCACGCCCGCTTCCTCCCCCCTCCTCGCCGCCAATTCGCAGCAGCGCGACGGCGGCGGACATGGCCGTGCGCCTGCTGCAGCCGCTGGAAGGCATGCTGGCCGCCGGGGAAAGCGCCAAGGCCGAAGTGGTGGCCGTGCGCGAGCAGGCGCAGAGCTTCCAACTGCTACTGAAACTGACCCTGGAAGGTGGCAAGCAGACCACCCTGCAAGCCGAGAGCCCGCGCCCGCTAGCCCAGGGCAGCGCCCTGGTGGTCACCGCGCTGTCCGACACCCGCCTGGCCCTGGCGCTGCAGGCTGGGGGCGACAAGGCGCTGACCAGCCTCGACCTGCAACAACTGCCTCTCGGCACTCTGGTGCAGGGCAAGGTGATCAGCCGTGAGCCCTTGCCTCTGCCCGCGCAGAACGCCCAGCAGGTCTATCGCCTGCTGGTCAACCTGCTCAACACGCCGCTGGCCGGCAGCAAGCTGGCCGTCGACAGCCCCATGCCATTGCCAGTCGGCAGCCTGCTCAGCGCTCAGGTGCAAGGCAGCCAGAGCCTGAGCTTCCTGCCTTTGAGCGGCCGCCTGGATCAACTGGTGCTGGGCCAGCAACTGGCCGCCCAGCAGAACCGCCAGGGATCTCTGGAGGGCCTGTTCAAAGGCTTGCAGAACCTGGCCGGAGGCGATGAAAGCCTGCGTACCAGCATCGACAAACTGCTCGGAGCCCTGCCCAGCAGCGATCAGCTCAGCACCGCCAAGGGCTTGGCCAAGGCCCTGGAAAGCAGCGGAGCGCTGCTCGAGGCCAAGCTGCTGCATGGCCAGACCAGCGCGTTGCCACAGGATCTGAAAGCCAACCTGCTGCGCCTGATCGCCCAGGTGCTGCCGCAAACGCCGGGCGGTGCCGCCACCCTGGCCGGGCTGCAGGGCGCCGTCAGCCAGAACCTGCCGGCCATGGCGCGGCAGATGCTGGGTATCAACAGCAGCGGCAGCTCGGCCCGCCAACAGGCACTGAGCTTCCCCCTGCCCTCGCGCCTGCTGCAGAACATGGAAGAAGGTGAAGCCGATCTGGAAGCCCTGCTGAAGCTGGCCGCCGCAGCCATTTCCCGCCTGCAGACCCACCAGTTATCGAGCCTGGCGCAGACCCAGGTGGATGCCAATGGCAACCTGCTGACCACCTGGCAACTGGAACTGCCCATGCGCCACCAGCAGGAGATCATCCCGCTGCAGATCAAGCTGCAACGCGAAGAAGGCAATGCCAAGGGGCAGAAGAACGAACAGAAGGAAACCCTCTGGCGCATCGACCTGGCCTTCGACCTGGAACATCTGGGCCCACTGCAGGTACGTGCGCAATTGTTGCGCGGCAGCCTGTCCAGCCAGCTATGGGCCGAGCGGGCCGAAACCACGGCGCTGATCAACGCCGAGCTGGGCAACCTGCGTGAGCGCCTGCAGGCTGCCGGCCTGGAGGTCGGTGAACTGGCCTGCAGCCAGGGCATGCCACCGCAGGGGCCGAAGACCTCGCTGGAACAACGCTGGGTGGATGAAACCGCATGAGCCGCAAACAACAACCCGCCGCTCGCCAGGCCATCGCCCTCAACTACGACGGGCAGAGCGCGCCTTTGCTCAGCGCCAAGGGTGACGACGAACTGGCCGAGGCCATCCTCGCCATCGCCCGCGAATACGAAGTGCCGATCTACGAGAATGCCGAGCTGGTGCGTCTGCTGGCACGCCTGGAGCTGGGCGATGCCATCCCCGAATCGCTGTACCGCTGCATTGCCGAGATCATCGCCTTCGCCTGGCACCTCAAGGGCAAGACGCCACCAGGTTTCCAGGCGCCAGAGGACGAGCGCGACGTCACCCCGCCCCTGCCCCGCCTTTCTGGCCCGGCGCCCAAATAAGTGAATATTGGTTCTTCGCATTTTTGGGGGAATGCTTGGTTGACACCGGGCTGGCGAGTTTGTGTGTTATTTGGTGTTCTGGACGCCGCTTCGGTGTGTTCGGAAACTTCTTGTTTCGCCCCCTCGGGCGACTCACTTTTCTTTGAAATCGGATTGCCGCCCAGCGCAAAGAAAAGTAAGCAAAAGAAACGCACCCCCGCCATCCGGGTCTCGCTTCGCTCGTCTCCCCTCACTCCGGCACCGCTCCGGGGTCGGCGTACATGGGCCATCCCTGACCCATTACGCGGGGCCGCCATCGGTATCTCGTGGCATCCATGCCACTCGCCCCCTGCGCAATGCCTACGTTCGGCCTCCTGAAGGGGGAGTTAGCGCGCCTGAACGTACAGTTGTTCCGAGCATGCGCGGCGTGTTCTGGTAGCTGTGAACTCGCGACTGGGTCGTCGAGTTAAACCAATAGTTTCATTCGCGTAGGGCGTACTCGCGGAGCAGTACGCCGTTGGTGGGAGTATTGGACGTGAGCCGTGGTGCCGAACTGGACATGGCCCGGCGGACTGTTCGCTGGCGCTCCTGAGTCCGCCCTACGGCTGCCCCTTCAAGCATTCCGCACTGCTTCTGGGTTACCTCGGGTTCAGGCGCGTGCAGAGCCCGCCCAGGAGGGCGAACGGAATCGTCGTGGAAGAGGTTGAGCGGCATGGATGCCGCGAGAGCCGCGATGGGCCAGGGATGGCCCACCGCGGCGGGCCTCTGGAACGGCGATGGAGTGAGCGAACCCTGGCGCAGCCAGGGCCGGATGACCGGGCGGAGGGTTTTGGTTACTTTTGCCCGTCAAAAGTGACTCGCCCGGGAGGGCGAAACAAAAAACATCAACAAAAACGCGGCAATTCGGAACAGACACAAGAACAACCAACACCCCGTATTGCCAGTCCAGTGTCAATACTGTTTTTCCCGAGATTCCGCGAAGAACCTGAATATTGGGAGTTACACCTGTTTGCTGCGCGGCTGATGCAAGCGGCTGATCAGCTCGGCCTCGGCCTTGCTCAAGCCACAGGACTGGGTGAGGTCATCGACACTGGCGCCCATGCCCACCAGGCGCGCCGCCTGGGTGAAGGACAGGCTGTTGGGGTCGCGCTGTTCGATCTGGCTGACCTTGTCCGGCAACGGCGCCACCACACGACGCAGCTCGTGCAGCTCCTCACCCATGCGGATGCTGCCGGTCAGGTAGGCGTCCAGGCGCTTGGTCAGCTCGCGAATCCGCGCATCGCGCACGGCGTCGCGCTTGGCCTGCTCCGCCAGCAAGCGTTGCTGACTGCGGTACAGGCCGTTGCAGACGATGCCCAATGCCACACATAGCAGCGCCACCAAGGCCAGGGCCGCAGCGAGCATGGCGAACTCGGACATGGCTCAGATGCTCTCCAGCTCCGACCACTCTTCCTCGGACATCATCTTGTCCAGTTCGACCAGAATCAGCAGTTCGCCGTTCTTGTTGCACACGCCCTGGATGAACTTGGCCGTCTCGTCGTTGCCAACGTTCGGCGCCGTCTCGACTTCCGATTGGCGCAGGTAGACCACCTCGGCGACGCTGTCGACCAGGATGCCCACCACCTGCTTGTCGGCCTCGATGATGACGATACGGGTGTTGTCGGTGACCGGCGCCGAGCCCAGGCCGAAGCGCTGGCGGGTATCGATCACGGTGACCACGTTGCCGCGCAGGTTGATGATGCCCAGCACGTAGCTCGGCGCCCCCGGCACCGGCGCGATCTCGGTGTAGCGCAGGACTTCCTGCACCTGCATCACGTTGATGCCGTAGGTTTCGTTGTCCAGGCGAAAGGTCACCCACTGCAGAATCGGATCTTCGGCACCTTGTGCAGAACTTTTCTTCATGTCCCTAGCCTCGTCAAAAACCGCTCAGTGCGGCACGCGCGGTTGAACCCGCTTGTCATTAACTATAGAGCCCGTTTGCCCGGACTCACCAATTCTCAGTGTGCTTTTCCACCAGCCATGCCCTTGACGGCACCGCTGGCGATCAATTCGGCAAGGGCTTCGACGTCGAGCAAGGCACACATCTGCTCGATCACAGTGCCCGCCAGCCAGGGGCGTTGCGTACGCTGACTGCGCCACTTCACCTCGCTGGGGTCGAGGCGGATCGAGCGGCTGACCTGGTGCACCGCCAATCCCCACTCGTAGCCGCCTACGGAAATCACGTATTGCAGGCCTTCGCGGAAGTCGTCCCGATAACGGTCGGGCATTACCCAGCGCGCCGTATCCAGCACCTTGAGGTTGCCAGACTGGCCGGGCAGTAGGCCGAGAAACCAGTCCGGCTGGCCGAACAGCGGCGTCAGCTCCTGGCCTTCGAGCGGATAGATCGAGCCCAGGCAGACCAGTGGCACGGCCAGGGTCAGGCCGGCGACATCGAACAACAGGCACTCGAACGGCTCCTCGGCCCAGGCAGGTCTGCCATCGAGCGAAGGGCCAAGCGGCGGCGTGGGCGCTTCGCCTTGCGTTGCCGTCACCGGCGGTGCCAGCTCGATCACTGGCGCAGGCGCCTGCACCTCGGGCTCCAGGGGTACTGCGCGCACCTCGGGTACCACCGGTGCTGGCTGCACCAGCGGCTCGACGGGCGCCGGCTTCGCCAGGGGTTCGACCAGCACAGGCTTGGCCACGGGCGGCACCATACGAGCATCGCGTATCTGTTCTTCGAGCACCGCCGCCTCGAACTCGTCGAGGCTGACGGACATTTCCAGCTCGACGGCGGCTTCCTGCAGCAGACCGTCGAGGTAGGACTGCAGAGCCAGTTGCGAGCGCGTGGCGGTGGCGAGGGGACGACTCATGGATGAATCCCGTGATGAAAACCTGTACAGCTTATCGGCCGCACAGTGACCCGGCTTGAGTGCAGTTCAGCATAGACCGGCATTTCAGGCTACCTGCGCGGCAGGCTGATGGTTCAGCAGGTGCTTGAGCAGCGCGCGATAGGCGATCACGCCACGGCTGGTGGGGTCGAACTGCGACGGCGTGCGCCCTGCCCGGCTGGCATCACGCAGACGGGTATCCACCGGCACGTAGGCCGGCCAGAGGTTGTCGGGATAGGTGTTGCGCAAGAGTTTAAGGGTGCTCATCGAAGCCTGGGTACGCCGATCGAACAGGGTCGGAACGATGGTATAGGGCAGTGCCTGCTTGCGCGAACGGTTGATCATGGTCAGCGTGGTGATCATCCGCTCCAGGCCCTTGACCGCGAGAAACTCGGTCTGCACCGGAATCACCAGTTGCTGGCTGGCAGCCAGGGCGTTGACCATCAGCACGCCGAGCAGCGGCGGGCTGTCGATGATGGCGTGGTCGTAGTCTTCCCAGAGCTGCGCCAGGCTCTTGGCGATGACCAAGCCGAGGCCGCTCTGCCCGGGCGACTGGCGCTCCAGCGTGGCCAGGGCAGTGCTCGAAGGCAGCAGGGCGATGTTGTCATGGCTGGTGCCATGCAGCAGTTGCTTGGGCAGGCCCTGCGGCACGTTGCCCTGATGCAGGAACAGGTCGAAGCAGCTATGTTCCAGCACATCGGGGTCGTGCCCGAAGTAACTGGTCATGGACCCATGCGGGTCGAGGTCGACGACGATCACACGCTTGCCGGCATCGGCCAACAGGCCTGCCAGGGCGATGGACGTGGTGGTCTTGCCGACACCACCTTTCTGATTGGCTACTGCCCAGACTTTCATGTTCTCTCATCCTCCCGGCGCGACGCGTTGAAGCCGAGAATGGCTGTCACCGATACCGCACGGTGACCGATAAATTGACGGCTCACGGTTGCGCGGCCCCCTGCCCTGGCGCTGTAGCAGGTTGCGTGCCAGCACCGCCTTGCTGAGCCGCCGTACTGCCGCTGTTGCGGCGGTTATCCAGATCACGCGAGATTACCAGTACCACACGGCGGTTGCGCGCACGCCCCTCGGGCGTGGAGTTGTCGGCTACCGGCTGGTATTCACCATACCCCACTGCGGATAAACGTGCAGGCTTGACGCCATCCATGGCCAGCATGCGCACGATGCTGGCAGCGCGTGCCGCAGACAACTCCCAGTTGGTTGGGAACTGGCTGGTCTGAATCGGCAGGTTGTCGGTGAAGCCTTCCACCTTCACCGGGTTCTCGTAAGGCGCCAAAATCTTGGCGACCTTCTCGATGATGTCGAACGCCTTGTCGTTGGGCAAGGCATCACCACTGGGAAACAGCAGGCTCGAACTCAGCTCGATCTCGATCCACATCTCGTTGCCACGGATGGTCAACTGATCGCTCTGCAGCAGATCGCCAAAGGCGTCACGCACGCTGGAGGCGATGCTGCGCAGGGTATTGTCGGTCATCTCGCTGTCGTCGTCCGGCGCCTGCGAGCCACGCGGGCGCTCCTCTCCGACAGGGATGGGCTTGACCGAACGATCCGGCTGGTTGAACACCCCGGTCAGGGAATCCGAAAGAATCTTGTACTTGCCTTCGTTGATCGAGGAGATCGAGTACATCACCACGAAGAAGGCGAACAGCAAGGTGATGAAGTCGGCGTAGGATACCAACCAGCGTTCGTGATTCTCGTGTTCTTCCTGATGCCGTCTGCGCGCCATGCCATACCTCCATCAGTCCATGAAGCCTTGCAGCTTCAGCTCGATGGAACGCGGGTTCTCGCCTTCGGCAATCGACAGGATGCCCTCCAGGAGCATCTCGCGATAACGCGACTGGCGCAGCGCGATGGACTTGAGCTTGTTGCCCGCCGGCAACAGCAGCAGGTTGGCGAAGCCGACGCCGTAGATGGTCGCCACGAACGCCACGGCAATGCCGCTGCCGAGCATAGCGGGATCAGCCAGGTTACCCATGACGTGAATCAGCCCCATCACCGCACCGATGATGCCGATGGTCGGCGCGTAGCCGCCCATGCTCTCGAACACCTTGGCCGCCTGCATGTCGCGTGCTTCCTGGGTGTAGAGATCGACTTCGAGAATGCTGCGAATGGCCTCCGGCTCGGCGCCATCGACCAGCAGTTGCAAGCCCTTGCGCGCGTAGGCATCGGGCTCGGCGTCAGCTACCGCCTCCAGGCCGAGCAACCCCTCCTTGCGCGCCACCGTGCTCCAGCCGACCACGCGCTCGATACCGCCGAGCAGGTCGATGCGCGGCGGGAAGAAGATCCAGCGCAGCACGCTCATCGAGCGCTTGAACACGTTGATCGGCGTCTGCAGGAAGGCCGCCCCCAGGGTACCGCCAATGACGATCAGCGCTGCCGGGCCATTGAGCAGCGCCGAAGCATGCCCGCCTTCGAGGTAGTTGCCGCCGAGAATGGCGACGAACGCCAGGATGACGCCAATGAGGCTCAGAACATCCATGCAGGCTCGCCCGCATCAAGCATCATCACTGACAGGCCTCGGTCAGGTGGCGACCGATCTCGTCGAGGTCGTAGACCGCATCGGCCAGATCGGCCTTGACCACCGCCATCGGCATGCCATAGATCACGCAACTGGCCTCGTCCTGAGCCCAGACCTGACTGCCACTCTGCTTGAGCAGACGCGCGCCCTCGCGACCATCGGCCCCCATGCCGGTGAGCACCACGGCCAGCACCTTGTCATGGAAGGACTTGGCAGCCGAACCGAAGGTGATGTCGACGCAAGGCTTGTAGTTGAGACGCTCGTCACCCGGCAGGATTCTCACCGCGCCGCGGGCATCGACCATCATCTGCTTGCCGCCCGGCGCCAGCAGCGCCAGGCCAGGGCGCATGATGTCGCCATCCTCGGCCTCCTTGACCTGGATTCGGCATAGCTTGTCCAGGCGCTCGGCGAAGGCCTTGGTGAAGGCCGCCGGCATGTGCTGGATCAGCACGATGGGGGCCGGAAAATTGGCGGGCAGTTGAGTCAGCACGCGCTGCAGGGCCACCGGCCCGCCGGTGGAGGTGCCAATGGCCACCAGCCTGTAGGCCTTGCGCTTGGGCGCGGCAGAATGGCCGCCAGTTGCCGGGGTACGCACGGGCGCCGCCGGTGCCGGTGCAGGTACCGGCCGGGCAGGCGCGGCTGGGCGCGGCGAGGCCGGTGCGGGTGTAGCAACGGCTGCCGGCGCCACGGCTGCGGAGCTGAAACGACGATTGCTGCGCGCGATGGTGTGCACCTTCTCGCAGAGCATCTGCTGAACCTTCTGCGGGTTGCGCGAGATGTCCTCGAAATTCTTCGGCAGGAAGTCCACCGCCCCTGCATCCAGCGCATCGAGGGTGACCCGCGCGCCTTCGTGCGTCAGCGAAGAGAACATCAACACCGGGGTCGGGCAACGCTGCATGATGTTACGCACGGCCGTGATGCCATCCATCATCGGCATCTCGTAATCCATGGTGATCACGTCCGGCTTGAGAGCCAGCGCCTGATCGATCGCTTCACGCCCGTTGGTGGCCGTACCCACTACCTGAATGCTGGGGTCGGCGGACAGAATTTCCGTAACACGCCGGCGAAAGAAGCCGGAGTCGTCCACCACCAGAACCTTGACAGCCATACACTCTCCTAGACGACGCGAGCACGGCCCGCGCCGCAAACCATCAGAAACGTCGAGCGTAGCGCTTGAGCATACTCGGGACGTCGAGAATCAACGCGATGCGGCCATCGCCCGTGATCGTGGCCCCGGACATACCCGGGGTGCCCTGGAGCATCTTGCCCAGTGGCTTGATCACCACCTCTTCCTGGCCGACCAACTGGTCGACGACGAAGCCGATGCGTTGGCTACCCACGGTGAGGATTACCACATGGCCCTCACGCTGCTCCTCCTGGAACGCCTGCGGTACCAGCCAGCGCTTGAGGTAGAACAGCGGCAGGGCCTTGTCGCGCACGATCACCACCTCCTGACCGTCGACCACGTTGGTGCGCGACAGGTCGAGGTGGAAGATCTCGTTGACGTTGACCAGCGGGAAGGCGAAGGCCTGGTTGTCCAGCATGACCATCAGCGTCGGCATGATCGCCAGGGTCAGCGGCACCTTGATGATGATCTTCGAGCCCTGGCCCTTCTGCGAGAACACGTTGACCGTGCCGTTGAGCTGGGAAATCTTGGTCTTGACCACATCCATGCCGACACCGCGGCCGGACACGTCGGAGATCTCGGTCTTGGTCGAGAACCCCGGCGCGAAGATCAGGTTGTAGCACTCGAACTCGTTGAGGCGATCGGCCGCATCCTTGTCCAGCAAGCCTTTCTCCACGGCCTTGGCCCGCAGGATGTCGGCATCCATGCCCTTGCCGTCATCGGTGATCGACAGCAGGATATGGTCGCCTTCCTGCTCGGCCGACAGCACCACGCGACCGGCCCGGGCCTTGCCGGCCTTCTCACGCTCTTCCGGGGTTTCCACGCCGTGGTCGACGGCGTTGCGCACCAAGTGCACCAGCGGGTCGGCCAGGGCCTCCACGAGGTTCTTGTCGAGATCGGTTTCTTCGCCTACCAGCTCGAGGTTGATTTCCTTCTTCAGGTTACGCGCCAGGTCACGAACCAACCGCGGGAAACGGCCGAACACCTTCTTGATCGGCTGCATGCGGGTCTTCATCACAGAGGTCTGCAGATCCGCCGTCACCACATCGAGGTTGGACACCGCCTTGGACATGGCCTCGTCGCCACTGTTGAGCCCCAGGCGCACCAGGCGGTTACGCACCAGCACCAGTTCGCCGACCATGTTCATGATCTCGTCCAGGCGCGCGGTATCGACTCGCACGGTGGTTTCGGCCTCACTGGCCGCCGGCTTCTCGGCAGCGGCTGCGGATCCAGCAGGTGCTCGGGCTGCCGCTGGCTCGACCTTGGCAGCGGGCTTGGCCACGGGCGCCACAGGGGTTATGGGGGCAGGCTTGGCCGGTTCTGGCTTGCTGGCCGCAGCAGCAGGCGCTGGGGCAGCGGGCGGCACGAACTTGCCCTTGCCATGCAGCTCGTCGAGCAGCGACTCGAACTCGCTATCGGTGATCTCGTCGCTGGCCGGGGCCGCTGGCGCCGCCTCACTGCTCGGGGCCGCCGGGCTCTTGGCCGGTGCGGCTGGCGCAGCGAACTGCCCCTTGCCGTGCAACTGATCGAGCAGCGCCTCGAACTCATCGTCGGTGATTTCGTCACCGGCAGGCTCGCTTGCCGGCGCACTGGCAGCCGCGGCGGCTGGCGCAGTTGCGGCTGCCGGTGCGGAGAACTGGCCCTTGCCGTGCAACTGATCGAGCAGCGACTCGAACTCGTCATCGGTGATTTCATCGCTGGCACTGGAAGCAGCTGCCGGCGACTCGGCGGCCGCCTCGTCGCCCAGGGCATCGAGCAACTGGGCGAATTCGCTGTCTGTGATATCGGAAGAGGCAGGCGCCGCGGCAACAGGCTCGGGCTCAGGCTCTGGTTCCGGCTGCGCAACCTCTTCGGCCACCGGCGCGGGGCTGGCCGCCTGCTCGGCACCGGCCGGCTCGGCCAGACGCGCCAGCGCCGCCAGCAGCTCGGGCGAGGCTGGGGTCAGCTCGGTACGCTCGCGTACCTGGTTGAACATGCCGTTGACCGCATCCAGCGCGGCCAGCACCACGTCCATCAGCTCGGCATCAACGCGGCGCTCGCCCTTGCGCATGATGTCGAAGACGTTCTCGGCAATGTGGCAGCACTCCACCAGCTCATGGAGCTGGAGGAAGCCCGCGCCACCCTTGACGGTGTGGAAGCCACGGAAGATGGCATTGAGCAGGCTCATGTCATCCGGTCGACTTTCCAGTTCGACCAACTGCTCGGACAACTGCTCGAGAATCTCTCCGGCCTCTACCAGGAAGTCCTGGAGAATCTCTTCATCGGCGCCGAAGCTCATGGGGGTGCTCCTTAGAATCCAAGACTGGACAGCAGGTCGTCGACATCGTCCTGACTGGAGGCGACATCATCACGCTTATCGGCATGAATCTGCGGACCTTCACCATGAGATGGCGCTTTTTGTTTCTGTTGTTCGGCACGCAGTACTTCGTGGTCATGCTCGATGCCGGCGAAGCGATCCACCGAGCTGGCCATCAGTACCAGCTTGAGCAGATTGCTCTCGACCTCGGTGACGAGCTGGGTGACACGCTTGATCACCTGACCGGTGAGATCCTGATAGTCCTGCGCCAGCAGGATGTCGTTGAGATGGCCGGACAACTTGTTGCCATCGCGCTCGCTGCGCGCGAGGAACAGCTCGATGCGCTTGGCCAGCTCACGGAAACCATCGGCACCGATTTCACGGCGCATGAAGCGGCCCCACTCGGCCCCCAGGCTCTGCGCTTCATCGGCCAGGTCATTGACCAGCGGCGCGCTCTGTTCGACCAGATCCATGGTGCGGTTGGCCGCCCGCTCGGTCATGGTGACCACGTAATTCAGGCGCTCGGTGGCGTCGGCGATCTGCGACAGCTCCTTGGCGTGCGGCATGCGCGGATCGAGCTGGAAATTGACGATGGCATTGTGCAGTTCGCGGGTCAGCTTGCCGACTTCGTGATACAAGCCACGGTCACGAACCTTGTTCAGTTCGTTGATCAGTTGCACCGCATTGCCGAAGTTGCCTCTTTCGAGGCTATCGACCAATTCACGGGCATTTTTCTTCAGGGACGACTCGAGTTCGCCCAGTGTGGAATCATCGTGTTCCATAGCACCCTCGCGGCCGACATCAGCCGTTGACCCGCTCGAAGATCTTCTCGATCTTTTCCTTCAGCACCTGGGCGGTGAAGGGTTTGACCACGTAGCCGTTCACACCGGCCTGAGCGGCTTCGATGATCTGGTCACGCTTGGCCTCGGCCGTGACCATCAACACCGGCAGGTGCTTGAGGCGCTCGTCGGCGCGCACCGCGCGCAGCAGGTCGATGCCGGTCATGCCGGGCATGTTCCAGTCGGTCACCAGAAAGTCGAAGCTGCCGCTTTGCAGCATGGGCAACGCCGACGTACCGTCATCAGCCTCCGCCGTGTTGGTAAAGCCCAAATCACGCAAGAGGTTCTTGATGATCCGTCGCATCGTCGAGAAATCGTCAACGATGAGGATTTTCATGTTCTTGTCCAAGTCGACCTCCGTACAGTCCCAAACGTATTGCGCTTGCAGATACGCCTTCTAATCGTGAAACCGGCCCAGCAATATCGTTGCTTCTGCCTCAACCCGCCCGCCATTCCATCAGGCGCGAGCGCAAACGCGCCGCACACTGACTATGAATCTGACTGACTCGCGACTCACTGACGCCAAGCACTTCACCGATTTCCTTCAGGTTCAGTTCTTCATCGTAATACAGCGCCAGCACCAGACGTTCACGCTCCGGCAAGCCGGCAATGGCGTTGGCCAAAGCCGCCTGGAAACGTTCATCTTCGAGATCCCGCGAAGGTTCGAGGTGGGTGTGCCCGGCTTCTTCATGCAACCCGCCGTGTTCGCCGTCCTGCAGCAGGTCGTCGAAACTGAACAGGCGGCTGCCCAAAGTGTCGCCAAGGATGCCGTAGTAATCTTCCAGACTCAATTGGAGTTCGGCCGCAACCTCATGATCTTTAGCGTCTCGCCCCGTTCTGGCCTCCACGGCGCGGATCGCATCGCTGACCATGCGGCTGTTGCGGTGCACCGAACGCGGTGCCCAATCGCCCTTGCGCACCTCGTCGAGCATGGCGCCACGGATGCGAATACCGGCGAACGTCTCGAAACTGGCGCCCTTGCTGGAGTCGTATTTGCGTGAGGCTTCGAGCAGGCCGATCATGCCGGCCTGAATCAGGTCGTCGACCTGAACGCTGGACGGCAAGCGCGCCAACAGGTGATAGGCGATGCGCTTGACCAGCGGCGCGTAGCGCTCGATCAACTGATACTGGGAATCCTGCGCCTGAGCCTTGTTGTACATACGAAGTCCAGAGGCTGCTGTCATACGGCCGAATCTGCAGTCGGTTGTTTCACCAGGCGCTCGACGAAGAACTCCAGATGACCGCGCGGGTTGGCTGGCAAGGGCCAGGTATCGACCTTCTGCGCGATCGCCTTGAACGCCAGCGCACACTTGGAGCGTGGAAAGGCCTCGTAGACGGCGCGTTGTTTCTGCACCGCCTTGCGTACGCATTCGTCGTAGGGCACGGCACCGACGTACTGCAAGGCGACATCGAGAAAACGATCCGTCACCTTGGTCAGCTTAGCAAAGAGATTGCGACCTTCCTGCGGACTGTGCGCCATGTTGGCCAGAACGCGGAAACGGCTGATGCCATGGTCACGGTTGAGCAGCTTGATCAGGGCGTAGGCGTCGGTGATCGAGGTGGGCTCGTCGCACACGACGACGAGAATCTCCTGAGCCGCGCGAACGAAGCTGACCACCGCATCGCCGATGCCGGCAGCGGTATCGATCACCAGCACGTCGAGGTTCTCGCTGATGTCGCTGAAGGCCTGGATCAGGCCGGCATGCTGCATCGGTGACAGGTTGACCATGCTCTGCGTACCGGACGCTGCCGGCACGATGCGGATGCCACCAGGCCCTTGCAGCAGCACTTCACGCAGCTCGCACTCACCGGCGATCACGTCGGCCAAGGTGCGCTTGGGGGTCAGCCCCAGCAACACGTCGACATTGGCCAGACCCAGGTCGGCGTCCATGAGCATGACTCGGCGACCGAGATCGGCCAGGGCCATGGACAGATTCACCGACACGTTGGTCTTGCCGACGCCACCCTTGCCGCCGGTCACCGCGATCACCTGTACGGGATGCATACCCATGTTCTCTACACACCTTGTCTAACTTCGACTTGGCCTAGCGGCCGTTAGTCCCTGCAGAAAAAAACGCAGGGCTTGCAACACTTTAGCGCGTCAGCCGACTCGCCGCGCGGTTCCTTGATAAAGACCGGCGAACAATTGCGCCATGGCATCCTCGCTCGGCTCTTCGGCGGCTTGCAGGCTCACGGCGCGGCTGACCAACTGATGGCTACGCGGCACCTGCAGATCATCCGGAATACGTGGCCCATCAGTGACATAGGCTACCGGCAGACGCTGGCCTATGGCCAGGCCCAAAACCTCGCCCAGGCTCGCCGCCTCGTCCAGCTTGGTCAGTATGCAGCCGGCAAGACCGCAGCGCTTATAACTATGGTAGGCCGCTTTCAGCACTTGGTTTTGACTGGTAGCAGCCAGAACCAGATAATTTTTCGCCTTCAACCCGCGTGCGGCCAGGCTCTCGAGCTGCAGGCGCAGGGCCGGGTCATTGCTTGGCAGGCCGGCGGTATCGATCAGCACCACGCGTTTCTTCGCCACAGGCGCCAGGGCTTGCAGCAGAGACTGCCCTGGGTCGACCTGAGTCACCGAGACGCCAAGGATGCGCCCGAGGGTCTTGAGCTGCTCCTGCGCACCGATGCGGTAACTGTCCATGCTCACCAGGGCGACCTGCTGGGCGCCATGCTTGAGCACGTAGCGCGCCGCCAGCTTGGCCAACGTGGTGGTCTTGCCCATGCCGGCCGGGCCGACCAGGGCGATCACCCCGCCCTCTTCCAATGGCTCGACCTTGGGCGTCTTGATGGCATGAGCCAGGTGCGCCAGCATCATGCGCCAGGCCTGGCGCGGCTCGTTGATGGTGTTCACACGCTCGAGCAGCAGTTGCGCCAGGTCGGCCGACAGGCCCATGCGTTGCAGGCGGCGCCACAGGTTGGCCTGCTGTGGGCGACGGTTCTGCATCTGTCCCCAGGCGATGCTGCCCAGTTGCACTTCGATCAGCTCACGCAGGCCGTGCAGCTCGAAGCGCATGGCGTCCAGCGCGCGCGGATCGACACTCGGAGCAGGTGCAGGCTTCTCCGCCAGCGGGCGCTGCGGCTTGACCGGAGTGACCGGCAACTCCGGCGCCACCAGCGAGTCATTGGCAAAAAGTTGACGGTCTTTCAGGGCATCTTCTTCGCTACGGGTGGCCAGCTCGGCCTGGGCGTTGGCGATGCGTGCCTGGGTCTTGCGCAGCTCGGCCTCCAGGGCCGGATTCGGCCGCACTGGCGTAGGCGTGACCTGATAGTCCAGCGCAGCGGTCAGCTCGACGCCACCGGCCACGCGGCGGTTGCCGATGATGGCAGCGTCGGCGCCCAGCTCATCGCGCACCAGTTTCATGGCGGTTCGCATATCGGCAGCGAAGAAGCGTTTGACCTGCATGACCCTTTACCTCAGTTCTGGCCCACAGTGGCGACTATGGTGACCTGCTTGTTGTCCGGAATTTCCTGATAAGCCAGCACGTGGATGCTGGGTACTGCCAGCCGCGCGAAGCGCGACAGCATCGCCCGGATCGGGCCGGCCACCAGCAGGATCACCGGTTTGCCGAGCATTTCCTGGCGCTGCGCCGCATCCACCAGGGAACGCTGCAGCTTGTCGGCCATGCCAGGTTCGAGGAGGATGCCATCCTCACTGCCCTGACCGGCCTTCTGCATACTGTTCAGCAATATCTGTTCCAACCTGGGCTCGAGTGTGATCACAGGCAGCTCGGGCTCATGCCCGACGATGCCTTGGACGATTGCGCGGGCCAGCGAGACGCGCACCGCCGCCACCATCGCGGCGGGATCTTGACTCTTCGGCGCGACGTTGGCGATGGCCTCGGCGATGGTGCGGATATCCCGTACCGGCACCTGCTCCTGCAGCAGCGCCTGCAGCACCTTGAGCAAGGTGGACAGCGACACCAGCCCCGGTACCAGTTCCTCGGCCAGCTTCGGTGAGCTCTTGGCCAGCAGTTGCATGAGCTGCTGCACTTCCTCGTGGCCGAGCAACTCGTGGGCATGTTTGTGCAGGATCTGGTTGAGATGGGTGGCCACCACGGTACTGGCATCGACCACGGTGTAGCCGAGCGACTGCGCCTGGTCACGCTGGCTGGGGTCGATCCAGACCGCTTCCAGACCGAATGCCGGATCCTTGGCGGCAACCCCGTTGAGCGGGCCGAACACCTGCCCAGGGTTGATCGCCAGCTCGCGGTCGGGGAAGACCTCGGCTTCGGCGACGCTGACGCCCATCAGGGTCAGACGGTAGGCGTTGGGGGCCAGGTCGAGGTTGTCGCGGATATGCACCGAGGGCATGAGAAAACCCATCTCCTGCGACAGTTTCTTGCGAACCCCCTTGATCCGCGCCAGCAACTGCCCGCCCTGGTTGCGGTCGACCAGCGGAATCAGGCGGTAGCCCACCTCCAGGCCGACCATGTCCACCGGGGTTACGTCGTCCCAGCCCAGTTCCTTGACCTCCTGGGCCTTCTGCGCCGGCAGCAGTTCCTGCTGACGCTGCACTTCCTTGACTTCCTCTTCCTTGACTTTGCGGTTCTTGTGCGCGATCCAGTAGGCGCCACCGGCCGCCACCAGGCCCAGGCTGATGAAGGAAAAGTGCGGCATGCCCGGCACCAGGCCCATGGCGATGAGGATGGCCGCGGCCACCGCCAGCGCCTTGGGCGAGGCGAACATCTGCCGATTGACCTGCGCGCCCATGTCTTCGGAGGTGGATACGCGGGTCACCATCACCGCGGCGGCGGTGGACAGCAGCAACGAGGGAATCTGCGCCACCAGGCCGTCACCGATGGTCAGCAGGGTGTAGACCTTGCCAGCGTCGGCGAAAGCCAGCTGGTGCTGCAGCACGCCGATGGCGATACCGCCGATAAGGTTGATGAAGAGGATCAGCAGGCCGGCGATGGCATCGCCACGGACGAACTTGCTGGCACCGTCCATGGAGCCGTAGAAGTCCGCCTCCTGGGCCACTTCGCCGCGACGTTTCTTGGCTTCGACCTGGTCGATCAGGCCCGCGTTGAGATCGGCATCGATGGCCATCTGCTTGCCGGGCATGGCGTCGAGGGTGAAACGCGCACTGACTTCGGAGATACGCCCGGCACCCTTGGTGACCACCACGAAGTTGATGATCATGAGGATGGCGAAGACCACGATACCAACCACGTAGTTACCGCCGATCACCACCTCGCCGAAGGCCTGGATCACCTGCCCCGCCGCGCCATGCCCCTCGTGGCCGTTGAGCAGCACCACGCGGGTCGAGGCCACGTTCAGCGCCAGGCGCAGCAGCGTGGCGGCCAGCAGGATGGTGGGAAACACGGCGAAATCCAGCGGTCGCAGCGCGTAGATGCTGACCAGCAGCACCACGATCGACAGCGCGATACTGAAGGTGAACAGCACATCGAGGAGAAACGCCGGCACCGGCAGCATCACCATGCCGAGCATCACCAGCAGCAGCAATGGAATGCCCAGATTGCCCTGGCGCAGCCCCGCCAGGTTGCTGCGAACATCACCGATGATTTGTGCGCGATCTACTGCCACTTGCCTACCCCAGCCGAATCAAACTTTTGACGCGAAACTGCGTCCTGATTGGCTAATGGCAAGAAGTGTTCCAGAAAGGCGGCTACAAGCTGCAAGCCTCAAGCTGCAAGCAAGAAAGTGCAAAAGCGCACCGCCCCCAAAGCTGGTCTTTCTTGCAGCTTGTAGCTTGCAGCTTGCCGCTCACTCATCCCTACGCAGGTCGTCTGGAATCGGCAGATCCGGCAACGGGCCGGGGCGTTTGGCCTTGCCCGCCTGGAACTGGCGGAGCTGGTAGACGTAGGCCAGCACCTGGGCCACGGCCAGGTAGAGGCCGGCGGGAATCTCCTGCTCCAGTTCGGTTGAGTAGTAGACCGCCCGCGCCAGGGCCGGCGACTCGAGCACCATGACCTTGTGCTCATTGGCGATCTCGCGAATCTTCAGGGCGATGAAGTCGTTGCCCTTGGCCAGCAACACCGGCGCCCCACCGGAGTTGGGGTCGTATTTCAGCGCCACGGCGAAGTGGGTCGGGTTGGTGATCACCACGTCGGCCTGCGGCACCGCCTGCATCATGCGCCGTTCGGCCATCTCGCGTTGCAACTGGCGAATGCGCCCCTTGACCTCGGGCTTGCCCTCGGCGTCCTTGTACTCGTCCTTGACCTCCTGCTTGGTCATCATCAGCTTCTGCTTGTGGCTCCAGAGCTGGAACGGCACATCCACGGCGGCAATCAGGATCAGCCCGCAGGACAACCAGAAGGCGCTCCAGCCCACCACCTTCAGGCTATGCAGGATGGCCGGCTCCACCGGCTCGTTGGCGATGGCCAGCAGGTCGTCCTGATCCGTGGCCAGCACCAGCAAAGCCACCGCCAGGATCACCAGGAACTTGGCGAAGGCCTTGAGCAGCTCCACCAGCGCCTGTACCGAGAACATGCGCTTGAGGCCCGCCAGCGGGTTCATTCGACTGCCCTTGGGCAACAGCGCCTCGGAGGAGAACAACCAGCCGCCCAGACCGATGGGGCCGATCACCGACGCGATCAGCAGGACGATGAAGAAGGGCTGCAGGGCCAGCAGGGTCTGCTTGCCATAGGCCAGCAGGTAGAGCGCCATGCTGTCTTCGCGCATCAGCACCTCGCGCGGCAGGCTGAAGGTGCCGCGCATCAGATCCAGCAAGGCGCTGCCAATCTGGGCACCGAACAGGATCAGCGCCGTCGTGCCGGCAAAGGTCACCGCCAGGGTGTTGAGCTCCTTGGAACGAGCGATCTGGCCTTTTTTCCGCGACTCTTCGAGCCGCTTGCCTGTGGGTTCCTCGCTCTTGTCGGCGCCGCTTTCGCTTTCCGCCATGGCTACCTCGTCTGGGCGAATTCGCCCAATTGCTGCAGGGCATCACTGGCAATGGCCTGGAACAGGCTGCCGAAGTCGGAAAGGCTGATCCAGAAGATCACCAGGCCCATGGCCAGGGTCAGCGGAAAGCCGATGGAGAAGATGTTCAGTTGCGGCGCCGCCCGTGTCATCACGCCGAAGGCCAGGTTGATCACCAGCAGCGCGGTGACGGCCGGCAGGGTCAGCAACAGCCCGGCGCCGATCACCCAACTGAGCTTGCCGGCCAGCTCCCAGTAGTGCTGCACCATCAGGCCCTGCCCTGGCGGCAGGCTGACGAAGCTCTCGGCGAGCACCTCCAGCACCACCAGATGACCATTGATGGCCAGAAACAGCAGGGTCACCAGCATCAGCATGAACTGCCCCAGCACCGGTACCGAGACGCCGTTGGTAGGGTCGACCATGGAGGCGAAGCCCAGGCCCATCTGCATGGCGATGATCTGCCCGGCGACGGTGAAGACGTGGAAGAACAGTTGCAGGATGAAACCGAGCATGACCCCGATCATGACCTGCTCGGCGATCAGCAGCAGGCTGCGCAGACTCAGCGCATCCACCTGCGGCATCGGCGGCAGGGTGGGCACCAGCACGACGCAGATGGCCAGTGCCAGGTACAGGCGCACGCGGGTCGGCACCAGTTGCGTACCGATGATCGGCATGACCATCAGCATGGAGGCGATGCGAAACAACGGCAGCATGAACTGGGCGATCCAGCCGCTGATCTGCGCATTGCTCAACTCCAGCATCGTGCCCGCCCCCTCAGCCTATGAGGTACGGAATGTTCTGGATCAGGTTCTGGGTGTACTCCATCAACTGGCTGACCAGCCAAGGGCCGGACCAGATCAGGGTCAGCAGCATGATCAGCAGGCGCGGCAGGAAACTCAGGGTCTGTTCGTTGATCTGCGTGGCCGCCTGGAACATGGCGACGATCAGGCCGACGACCAGGCTCGGCACCACGGCCAGGCCAACGATCAGCACGATCAGCCAGAGCGCTTCGCGAAACAGGTCAACCGCTACCTCGGGAGTCATGTGCGCCTCGCTATATCGTGCCGAAACTGGCGGCCAGTGTGCCCATGATCAGCGCCCAGCCATCGACCAGAACGAACAGCATGATCTTGAACGGCAGGGAAATGATCAAAGGCGAGAGCATCATCATGCCCATGGCCATGAGGATACTGGCCACCACCATGTCGATGATCAGGAAGGGGATGAAGATCATGAAGCCGATCTGGAAAGCGGTCTTCAGCTCCGAAGTGACGAAGGCCGGCACCAGGATGGTCAAGGGCACGTCCTCGACACCGTTGAGGTCGGTGCGCTTGGACAGGCGCACGAACAACGCCAGGTCGCTTTCGCGGGTCTGCGCCAGCATGAAATCGCGTATCGGCCCCTCGGCACGGCTCAGCGCCTCCTGGGCGACGATCTCTTCGTTGAGATAAGGCTGCAGGGCGTTGGTGTTTATCCGGTCGAACACCGGCGCCATGATGAACAGGGTGAGAAACAGCGCCAGGCCGACCAGAATCTGGTTCGACGGCGTGCTCTGCAGCCCCAGCGCCTGGCGCAGGATGGAGAAGACGATGATGATGCGGGTGAAGCTGGTCATCAGCATGACGAACGCCGGGATGAAGCTCAGCGCCGTCATGATCAGCAGAATCTGCAGGCTGACCGAATACTCCTGCTGCCCCTCGGCATCGGTGGACAGGGTGATGGCCGGGATCGACAGCGGACTGTTGCCTGACTGGATCAGCGAACCCGCGCCAGGCGGATCCGCGGCGAACGCCAGCGAAGCGGCCAGGCTCAACACCAGCACCAGCAAGAAACGCAGCATCAGGACTTGTCCTTCTGATCCTTGCCCAGCAGCTCCATCAGGCGCTGGGCGAATTCCGGGGTGGCAGGCTCGGCATCGGCCAGGTGCACCGGCTCCTTGAGCACGTGCAAGGGGGTGATGCGCCCTGCCGACAGGCCCAGCAGGATCTGCTCACCGCCCACCTGCACCAGCACCAGACGATCACGCGGGCCCAGGGGCTGGGTGGCCAGCAGCTTGATCACCTGGCCAGTGCGCGGCGTCAGTTGCTGCACGCGGCGCAGCAACCAGGCCAGGGCGAAGATCAGGCCGATCACCAGCAACAGGCCCAGGAGCATCTGCCCCAGTTGCCCGGCCAGTTCCCCGCCCGCCGAAGGCATGGCCTTGGCCGCGGGCTCGGCGGCCTGTGCCACCCAGGGCAGGCACAGCAGCAACGCGAGTAGGCGGCCCATGGTCAGCGCAGCTTCTTGATGCGTTCGCTGGGGCTGATCACATCGGTCAGGCGAATACCGAACTTCTCGTTGACCACCACCACCTCGCCATGGGCGATCAGGGTGCCGTTGACCAGCACGTCGAGCGGCTCGCCGGCCAGGCGATCCAGCTCGATCACCGAGCCCTGGTTGAGCTGCAGCAGGTTGCGGATGGTGATGTCGGTGTTACCCACCTCCATGGAAATGGACACCGGGATGTCCAGAATCACGTCCAGGTTTGGCCCTTCCAGGTTGACCGGCAGGTGGCTGGTGGGCGGTGCGCTGCCGAACTCCTCCATGGGCGCACGGGGCGCTTGCGGCTTGGCGGCCTCCTGCGACTCTTTCGGCTCCTGCGCCGCGAGCATGGCATCGATGTCCTCTTGGCCGGCATCGCCGGCTTCGGCCAGGGCCGCCGCCCACTCGTCGGCCAGCGCCTGCTCTTCGGGGGAAGTGTTTTCTTCGTCTGCCATGGTAGTTCCTCGCCTGGCTCCTGAATCTGTTTGAAATCTGTCGGGGGTCAGGCCGGTCTATGCAGACCGGCCTGAGAAACCGCGCCCATCAGCGCGGTCGTTCGATCGGTTCCAGCACCTGCAGGGCCAGATTGCCACGATGGGCGCCCAGCTTGACCTTGAAGGTGGGCACGCCATTGGCACGCATGATGATGTTGTCCGCCATGTCCACCGGGATCACGTCACCGGGCTGCATGTGCAGGATGTCGCGCAGCTTCAACTGACGTCGCGCCACGGTGGCCCCCAGCGGCACGCTGACGTCGAGGATGTCCTCGCGCAGCGCCTTGATCCAGCGCTCGTCCTGAGCGTCGACGTCGGACTGGAAACCGGCGTCGAGCATCTCGCGGATCGGCTCGATCATCGAATAGGGCATGGTGACGTGCAGATCGCCACCGCCGCCGTCCAGCTCGATGTGGAAGGTGGACACCACCACCACCTCGCTGGGGCTGACGATGTTGGCCAGCGCCGGGTTGACCTCGGAGTTGACGTACTCGAAGTTGATGTCCATGACCGCGTGCCAGGCCTCGCGCAGGTCGACGAAGGCCTGGTCGAGCACCATGCGCACCACGCGCAGCTCGGTGGGGGTGAACTCGCGCCCCTCGATCTTGGCGTGGCGGCCGTCGCCACCGAAGAAGTTGTCCACCAGCTTGAACACCAGCTTGGCGTCGAGAATGAACAGGCCGGTGCCACGCAGCGGCTTCATCTTCACCAGGTTGAGGCTGGTGGGCACGTACAGCGAGTGCACGTACTCGCCGAACTTCATCACCTGCACGCCGCCGACGGCGACATCGGCCGAGCGACGCAGCAGGTTGAACATGCTGATGCGGGTGTAGCGGGCGAAACGTTCGTTGATCATCTCCAGAGTCGGCATGCGCCCACGGACGATGCGATCCTGGCTGGTCAGGTCGTACTGTTTGACGCTGCCCGGTTCGGCTGCATCCTCGGTATCGACCAGGCCGTCATCCACACCGTGGAGTAGCGCGTCGATCTCGTCCTGGGAAAGCAGATCCTGAACGGCCATGATGACTCCCGCTTACTGCAATACGAAATTGGTGAACAGCACCTGTTCGACCACGGTGCTGCCGGTTTCCTTCTGCGCCACTTCCTGCACGCTGGCCAGAGCCTGCTGCAGCAGCATCTCCTTGCCCAGCGGCGTTTGCAGGGCCTTGAAGTCCTGGCCGGACAGCAGCATCACCAGGCGGTTGCGCAGCACCGGCACATTACCCTTGAGCTTCTCCATGCCGGCGGCATCGCGTCCCATCAGGGCCATGCTCACCTGCAGATAGCGGGTGCGCCCATCGACGTTGTAGTTCACCACGAACGCCGGCTGCAGATCCTGATAGATCGCCGGCTTGTGCACCGGCTCAGCGGCGGCAGCCGCTTCCTCATGCGCGGGCTCCTCGGCCTTCTTGTCCTTGCTCAGGAAGAACCAGGTACCCCCGATGGAAAGGCCAACGGCCAGCAGCAGAACCACGACGATGAGAATGATGAGCTTGAGCTTGCTCTTGCCGCCGGGTTGCCCGTCCTCGGCGGGTGCTGCTTCTTTCTTAGCCATGCCAATAATCCGTCGCTATCGAGGTTCTTTCTGCAATCAATGGGTTGGGAGCAAGTGTTATGCCAGCCTGTGAGGCCTGTTGTCCAACCTTGGGCTGCGGATTTAACAGCGCCAGCGGCCTGCTGTCATCCAAAATGCATGCGCCCGAGTGATCTTGCGAACACTCGGGCGCTTGTCAGTTTAGGGGTTGTTGTCGCTTCGCGCACGGCCGCGACGGAGTCAGTTCTTGCGTGGGGCCAGGCGCGAGACGCGAAGCTTGGTCGTCCAAAAGAGCCATCGAGTAACGACGCACCACGCAAAAACTGGGGTTCTTCGCGGGATCTCGGGGAAGTCAGCATTGACACTGGGCTGGCAAGTTTGTGTGGTGTTTGGTGTTCTGGACGCCGCTTCGGCTTGTTCAGATATTCCGGGTTTCGCCCCCTCGGGCGACTCACTTTTCTTTGAACTGCGCAAAGAAAAGTAAGCAAAAGAAACGCACCCCCGCCATCCGGGTCTCGCTTCGCTCGACTTCCCTCACTCCGGCACTGCTCCGGGGTCGGCTTACAAGGGCCATCCCTGGCCCTTTAAGCCTCTCGCGGCATCCATGCCGCTCGCCCCCTGCGCAATGCCTACGCTCGGCCTCCTGAAGGGGAGTTAGCGCGCCTGAACCTACATTGGCTCCGGGCATGCCCGGCGTGTTCTGGTGGCCGTGGAGCCGCGATTTGGCTGTCAAATTAAACCAATAGTTTCATTCGTGTAGGGCGTACTCGCGAAGCAGTACGCCGTTGGTAGGAGTATTGAACGTGAGCCGTGGTGCCGAACTGGACATGGCCCGGCGGACTGTTCGCTGGCGCTCCTGAGTCCGCCCTACGGCTGACCTCATGTTCAAGCACTCCGCGCTAATTCTGGGTTACCGCAGGTTCAGGCGCGTGCAGAGCCCGCCCAGGAGGGCGAACGGAATCGTCGTGGAAGAGGTTGAGCGGCATGGATGCCGCGAAAGCCACGATGGGCCATGGATGGCCCACCGTGGCGGGCCTCTGGAGCGGCGATGGAGTGAGCGAACCCTCGCGCAGCGAGGGCCGGATGACCGGGCGGAGGGTTTTGGTTACTTTTGCCCGTCAAAAGTGACTCGCCCGGGAGGGCGAAACCAGAGACATCAACAAAAACGTGGCAACCCGGAACAAGCACCCGAACAAGCACCCGAACAAGCAACAACTCACACAAACTTGCCAGTCCGGTGTCAACCAGGCATTCCCCTGAAAGTGCGATGAACCAAAACTGGCCCGTACCTTCGGGTTGCGCGACGACGGCTCCCTGCAGCCATGTGATCCAGCCGGCAGGGGCCGCCTGGCCTTCAGGCGTAGTAGTCCACCAGCCCGCGGCCCATGCTCGTACGCTCGCTACGGATCTCGTGCGGCACGCCTGAGATCAGTTCGTCACCGCCGCCCATCAGGCCGTCACCCCGCCGCGCCCCTGAACGTTCGTCGCCTTGCGCCTGCCCTTGCCAGCCACGGTTGAGCGACTGGTCGGAGACGTTGGCGTCTGCCAGGTTCATGCCCTGCTGGGCGAACATGTCGCGCAGGCGATGCATCTGCCCTTCCAGGGTTTCCCTCACAGCCGCGTTAGGGCTGGCGAAGGTCACCTGAGCGGCGTCCTGAGACATGTGCACGCGCACCTCGAGACGCCCGAGATCGGCAGGGTCGAGCTGGATCTCCGCCGACTTGAGGTTCTGGCTGGACATCCACATCACCTTGTCCACCACCGCTTCGCTCCAGCCGCCCTGGTTCATCGCCACCGGCTGACCGGGCACCACCGGCACGCGCGTGGCCACCCCGCTCTGCTGATTGATCGCCTGGGTCAGCGCCGAGAGCTTGCTGACGAACTGATCCGGGCGATTGGGCTGGGCGCTCTCCTTGAGGCTTTCCAGCAGATCGCTGGCGCTCTTCTCGAGACCGATATCCAGGGCCGGCTCTTCGCCCTCGGGGCTCGCCTCGGTCTGCTTGCCCATGCTTGCCATGGCCGCCGCGAAGTCCGTGCTGCTGGTCGTGCGCATGGCCTTGGTCTGGGCATCGGGTTGCGCCGTCGCCTGCGTCTTGGCCTGCTCTTCCAGTTGCGGTTGCAGGCGGGCCATGGCATCGAGCGTCTCGCCATCGGTTTCGGACTCGGCGGCGGCCTGGGCGCTGATGTCGGTGCTCACCTTGGCATCCTTGACGCCATCGATCAGCAAGGTGGGCAAGGCATCGCCTTCTGCGTCCGGCGTGGGCAATGGCTCTTCGGTGGGCTGCGGCGCCGTGCCGGTGAGGGCCATGGCCAGCAACGGGTCGAGCGTCTCCTTCGACTCGTCCTCGGCCGGCAAGGTCTTGCCGTCGGCGGCAACCTCGGGCTGCTCGGCATCGCTGGCGTTTGCCGGTTCAGCCTCATCCTTGCTGGATGGCGCGCGCGCATCGGAGGACTTTCTGGCCTCGACGTTGCGCTCGCCGGCTTGCGTCTGGCGCTCCTTGGCATACACCTTGTCGAAGCTGGAAGGCTCGTTCTTGCTGGGCTCCGGCGCTCGCGCCGGGGGCTTGGCTCTGTTCTTTACCTCAGGCGCAGCCTGCAGGAGTGGATCGGGCATCACAGGCATGGACGCTCTCCGTCTGTTGGGTCGTGACGGTATCAGAGCAAAGGACGGGCCAACTGCGCATGGACAGGCGAACACGGGCCTCTCGGCCGCTTCGATCAGGGGCGATAACGCTGACGTTCGCTCTTGAGCAGGATGCGCACGATGGCGAATTCACGCTCGATCTGCTCGATCAGCTCCGGCGCCAGTTCCAGCGCCTCGCGCCGGCCGGCATCTTCGAGCTGCTTGCACAGCCCCGCCAGCATGGGCGCGCCCATATTGCTGCAGCTTCCCTTGAAGCTATGGGCAGCCAGACGCAATGCCTGGGCATCGGCCCGCTGCTCGGCCTGATGAATCAGGCGCAGGCGCTCTTCGGAGTCGACCACGAAGGTATCGAGCAACGAGGGATATTCGCCTTCCATGATGTCTTGCAGGGACGCAAGCACCGCGTCATCTAGATGAATATCGGACACTACTGAGTCACTCCATGAACGACAGCCCGGCGGATTATGCCTCAGCGACCCAGCAAAACTCCACGCTGATCCCCTGCCGATCCCAGTAGCAGACATCACTCAACTCGCGCACCAGTGCCAGACCACGCCCACATAGCGCGGAATCCGCAGTCGCTGGCGGCTGCATGTCAGGCAAACCCGCGCCACTGTCCTCGACCCGCACGATCAGGCGCCCACCACCATCCTGCGGGCACAACTGCAGGTGGAAACGCACATACCCCTCCTGCAGTTGCGCCAGGCGCAGGCGGCGCTCGCGGTAGTACTCGGCAAAACCGCTGGCGTCACGCTTGAGCGCCGAATCCAGGCCCATCACGCCATGCTCCAGGGCGTTGGAATACAGCTCGGTCAGCACCGTATAGATTTCTCCACCGCGCGGCCGTAGCGCCTGCACTTCCATCAGCAGTTGCAACAGGTAGGGCAATGGGTTGGAGTGACGCAGGCTCTGCGCGCGGAACTCGAAGCTGGCCGACCAGTTCAGCGGGCTGCTCTGCCCGGCATCGGCAAAGGCCAGCGAGTGCGGCCGCGCCTCGTCCTCGTCAAGACCGACCTGCAGCATGCTGAGGTCATCACGTTGCTCACCGCGGAAGGCGGCCAGGGCCTCCTGAATTTCCTCGAACAGGGCATCAGGCTGCTGGTTGGCCTCAAGCACCCCGAGCAAACGGCTTTCACCGAACAGTTGCCCTTGGCGATCACTGGCCTCCAGCACACCATCGGTAAGCAGGAAGATGCGATCGTCCGGCTGTAGCGGATACACCTCGCAGCGGTCGATGAAAGCCGCAGGCTCGAGAATGCCCAGCGGCAAGTGGCGGGATGCCAGCACCTGATGCGGCCGCCCATCGCCATGCAGCAGGTAACCGTCGGGCAGACCGCCGTTCCACACCTCCAGCATCCTGCGCTGGCTACCGATATGCAGCAGCGTGGCGCAACAGAACACACCGACAGGCAGGATGCGCTTGAGCTTGGCGTTGATCTCGCGGAGTACTTCAGCCAGGGCATGGCCCTTGGCCGTCATGCCATAGAACACCTCGGCCAGCGGCATGGCGCCGATAGCGGCCGGCAGCCCATGCCCGGTGAAATCGCCGAGCATCACATGCATGCCCCCGGAGGGCGTATAGGCGGCCAGCAGCAGGTCGCCATTGAACAGCGCATAAGGCGATTGCAGATAGCGGATATTGGGGGCGTTGAGGCAACCGGCATGGGCCACGCGGTCGAAGACTGCCTTGGCCACGCGCTGCTCATGCAGGAGCTGCTCGTTGTGCCTGGCGATCATGTCGCGTTGCTCCAGCACGGTGGCCTGCAGCCGTCGCAGACGATCCATGGCCTTGATCTTGGCCTCGAGAATCACCCGGTTGTAAGGCTTGGCGAGAAAGTCGTCGCCGCCCGCCTCCAGGCAACGCACCAGAGCCTCGTTCTCGGTCAGCGAGGTGAGGAAGATGATCGGCACCAGCGCATCGCCGGCCTGCTGCTTGATCCGCCGCGCCGCCTCGAAGCCGTCCATCATCGGCATCAGCGCATCCATCAACACCAGTTGCGGACGCTCCTGCTCGAACAACGCCACGGCTTCCAGACCGTTGCTGGCAGTAAGCACGCGATGCCCCTGGCGACTGATGATGGTCGACAGCAACATGCGATCGGCCGCGTTGTCCTCGGCGATCAGGATGGACAGGCGCTCGGCCATGTTCAGCCGATCTGGAACAGTTGCTCGAAATTGGAGATGGCGAGGATCTTGCGCACGTCGCCGCTGCAGTTGAGCAGGCGGATCTGCGCCGAGTCGCCACCGGCGTGATCGCGCAACAACAGCAGCATGCCGAGCGCGGAACTATCGAGGTAGCTGGTTTCCTTCAGATCCACCAGATAACGCTTGGGCGTGATGCTGACGCGCTCGTAGGCATCGCGAAACTCCTGATGCGAAGCGAAATCGAAACGCCCGCGAATGGTGATGGTCAGCTCCTGGCCGTCGGCCGATGCTTGCGAGGTAATGCTCATACCGGGTTCCTTATCACAAAACTGTTCTCAGCTTAGCCGGTTTATCGGTTGGAGAGGATGACAGGCAAGCGTTTTGTTTGACAGCCCCCAGGCCTCGCAGCGCGAACGTAGGTAACGACTGCATGGATGCAGGAAGCCCGAGCCGAGACAGGCCAGACCATACCGATGGTGGCCCCGCAAAAACAGCCGCAACGACCAGCGGGCGTAACAGCCGAAGGCTGGCCCGAAGGGCGAACGCAGTGAGTCAAAAAAGCACTGGGCCCCGCACTCGGGTTTAGGTGCTGTAAATGAGCATTGTTGAGGTTCTTCGCGGAATTTCGGGAAGTCAGTCTTGTTGCCGGACTGGCAAGTTTGTGTAAGCGTGCTGTTATTTTCGGTTTTCAGGCTGCTTATCGGTGTTTTGCTGATGTTTCCCGTTTCGCCCCCCGGCGACCTTCTTTTGTCAAACGCCACAAAAGAAGGCAAAAAGGCTTGGCCCCGCCATCCGG